>JAMPGQ010000023.1 GCA_023663825.1 Anaeroplasma bactoclasticum | reverse complement strand
TGCCTTTTTATACCCTTATTTAATTTTGGGGAAACTCAAAAAGAAAAAGGATATCCAAAGATATCCGACTTTTCTTACTTTAAATCGCTTGTAGTAATCTTACGATATTCTGCAGAGGTTGCTTTAGATAAAACGATGGTAACAACGATTCCTTCTACATCCTTACCTTCATCAAGTTTTTTCTTAATGTCATCAACACTCTTGCAGCCTTTAACAGCAATGACAACACCATTTCCAAGAACAAGAATATCCACACGATCATCGCCTAAGTCCTTCTGAACCTGCTCTAATGTGATTGCCTCTCCATCCTTGGCAGCCTTATTGATTTTATCTGCATATTTTTGTGATACGTTAGAACAAGCAACAAGTAGTACTAAGCTTAAAGCAGCTACTCCTGCAGCTAACCATTTAAAAAATCTTTTCACTGTATTTCCCCTCACTTTCTAATTTCTACATTATTAAAATACTCTTTTTAAATGTATTTGTCAAATACAAAATGGCTTATTATGCCAATTTTAAAGCGAATGAATACTCCTCTTTTAATTTTCAATTTTTTTACATGGAATATCTAAATATATTTTTTCAAGTGAAAAACGCTCGCGCTCTTCCTTTGTAAATATTGATACAATAACATCATTCAAATCAATTAAAACCCAAGGAGTATCTTCTCCTTCAATTCCACGAATCTTAAAGCCTGACTTAGCAGCCTCTTCCTCAATATAAGAAACTCCCGCAGTAGCCTGACGTTCCGAATCGACACTGGCAAGAATCATTGTATCATAAAATGGGGAATATCCCTTCATATCATATTCTAATATGTTTTCTGCCTTAACTTTGCCTAGACAAGTATAAACAATTTCATTTAATGTCATTTTTACACAACCCTTCATAATGCTTTAACACCTCAAGCTGTAAAGGATGAGGTATAATATTTTTCTTTTTTAAGAATTCAATAGTCAACAAAGTTGACTCATATATAGCTTGATTTAAGTTACCTGAAAGCAATATTTCTCTACAATGAATACAATTTGGATATGTTCTATTTTCTTCTGTATAATCACTAATTAAAATGATTTCTTCTAATCTAGACATTCCAATCCTACCAAACACATGATTTCTTATCGCTTGATAAATGTCTTCATCTTCACCAACATTTTTTCTATAAAACACAGCAGAACCATAGGAATGATATAAAACAGGGTACTTCAAACATTCCTCTTGATCCTTTTCACTTAAGTTCTTCTTAATTTCTTCTTCTGTATCATATTTACAAAAGTCATGGAGATAGGCAGCCGTTTTAGCTTTAGTTATATCTATATGATAGATTTCAGCAAGATATTCTGCCATATGTACAACACCTAATGTATGGGAATAGCGGTCTTGATGTCCTAAGGAAAGTAATTTATCTTCAACTAAATTTTTAATTTCATCCAAGGATAGCATTTGTCAAATAGACCTCCGTATCTTTGATATATTTCACATCTACTTTAGCAATACCTGAAATTTGAACAAATCCAAAGCCTGCAAACCAAATATCCTTTTTTCCATGAATTTGGAAGGAAGTGTTTGTATACTCAATATGATCAAGCTCATCTATGGTAGGTGGTGTTAATAATTTTCCCAATTGCTTATCCAATATTTCTTCTACTTTCGCTGTTTTTGTGCGATGCAAATATAAATTTTTTGAAGCATATACAGTCACAGAAACCCTAGTATTAGAAGTAAAGCTTAAGACAGCTAGTCCACCTAAACAAATGCTATTCTGATCTGTAATCTGATAGGTTACTGGCTTAAGTTCTTGATTTGGAACAATGGATTTATAAGAGATGGGAAGTAACTGGTTTAAGGTATCCTTTTCATTTATTAATCCTGGAGTGTCTACTAAGGCACAATTATCCTCAAAATAGGGAATTCGAATGGAATTTAAGGTTGTCCCAGGGATTAAAGAGGTAGCTATAACATCTGTTGTTCGTGAAGTTGTTCTTTTTAACAAGGCATTAATAATACTAGATTTTCCTACATTTGCAACTCCTACAAAATAGACATCCCTTTCTTTTCTAGCTAAATCGATAGTGGAAATCAAATCATCCATAAAGGATCCATTCTTAGCTGAGGCAATCCCAATAGCCAGTGGATTAAACTGGACTCGTTGACATTCCTTGCTAATCCATTCTACCACCTTAGATAGATTAGAGCTCTTTGGTAATAAATCAAGTTTATTTGCTACTAAAATAACATCTTTTGTTTTTAGACGTTCAATCATCATAGGATGAAATGTGGATTTAAAGGAAAAGATATCCACTATAAAAACCATTAAAGCTTTCTTTTTTACAACATCATCTATAACAGTCTCATATTCTTTATTCGTCGCAACAATTTTAGGTAATTCATTATAATGCATCATGCGAAAGCATCGCTTGCATATTTTCATATCCTCATTTAAAGCTGGAACAAAACCTGGTTTGTTTTCATCCTGGTTTTGTAAAATGGCACCACAGCCTACACATTTTCTACTCATTTTTGTCCACCACATATTGATCTAGCTTCTGCTGATATAATCTTGGATGTCTTCTTTCAATTTGATTTAAAAAGAAACCCTCCAATTTCCGATTGATCTTTGTAGGTAATATTTCAGTTTTCTTATCAATCGCTTTAACTAAAATGGTATGAACACCTAGACGTCTAGAGGCAAATACATCTGTCAAAAGCTGATCTCCAATTTCTAAGATTTCTTCTTTTTTATATTGCTTGCTAGCAAGCTTTAAAGCTTTTTTCATACCAAAAAGCAATGGTTTTTTGGCAAACTTAACAAAAGGCAGATGCAATAAATTAGCGAAATGCTCTACTCTATCCTTACGAGAATTAGAGACAATGATAATTTCAAATCCTAGATATTCAATTCTGCTTTTCCATTTAAATAATTCTTCTGTAGGTTCTTTTTCTAGATAGGAAATTAAAGTATTGTCTAAATCTGTAAGAATAAGTCTAAAGCCTTCAGCATAAAGTTTATTGTATGGAATATCTTCAATTGTTCTGTAGTAATCATTTGGAATCAGTTTTTTTAGCATATTTTTTACCTCTTTAATATATTATACAATATTTCCATAATCATTTAAATAAAGGAGTTTTAAAATGTTGTTTTTCTTGCTACCACTTTTTGGTGCAATCAAAAGTGAGTCCTACCCCCAAAAGCTATCAGATGAGGAGGAAAGAATGTATCTTTTGCGATATGCACAAACTAAGGATGAAACAGCAAGAGCTAAGCTCATTGAACATAATTTAAGATTAGTTGCACATATTGCAAAAAAATATGAAAATACACAGGAGGATAAAGACGATATCCTCTCCATAGGAATTCTAGGTTTAATGAAAGCAGTTGACTCTTACCAAATCACTGCCAATAATAAACTTGCTACCTATGCTGCGCGTTGTATTGAAAATGAAATCTTGATGCATCTTAGGTCTAATAAAAATAAACGAAATTTAATCTATCTTCAATCTCCAGTAGCTATGGACAAAGACGGGAACGAAGTTGAGCTCTTAGACCTGATTGAAGATAAAAACATCGATATCATGGCCTCCTATGAAAAAAAAGCTATGCATCAAGACCTAAACGATGCCTTAAAATCATTAAATAGTCGCGAATATGAAATCATCGCAAGAAGGTATGGAATTGATAGAGAAAGCCAAACTCAAAAAGAAATTGCTAAGGATATGAATATATCCAGAAGCTATGTTTCTAGAATTGAAAAGCGAGCTTTATTAAAGCTCTACTTTCTACTTAAAAAATAGGACACCTAAAAGTGTCCCATTTTTACTTTACTTCCATAAGCTTAACTTTTAATTCTTTACCATTTTCTGTAGAGATGTGGAATATATCTCCAACCTTATGAGAAAGTACGGCCTTACCTAGAGGGGAGTCGTTAGATATCTTACCAGCAAATGGATCTGCCTCAATCGTACCAACAATTTGGAATGTAGCTACACGATTTAAATCCATATACTTAACGGTTACCGTATTTACATCCATAATCTTAGCATGCTTTAGGATATTTTCAATCTCTAAAATACGGGCTTCAATATTTGCTTGTTGCTCTCTTGCAGAGGAATAATCTGCATTTTCGGATAAGTCACCTTGCTCACGTGCTTCTTTAATTGCCTCACGGATTTGGATTCTATCTACAGTCTTTAATTTTTCTAATTCTTCTTGTAGGGCCTCAGCACCTGCATGAGATAATTCAAAAACTTCATCTTTATTCATTGTCAAATACCTCCATTATTCACGCTTAATTATTATACCTAAACTAAAGGCAAAAATCAAGAAATTTTTGACTTAAAATTTCTACAAGAATAATTGAAAACTCTAAATTTTACTCCTAACAATTAAAGTTTCTTCTAAAAATAAAAAACTTCTTCTTTATCTATGCCTACTTCCCTATCATATTCTGTTGGCATTTCAATAGTTTTTTCATCAATTCGTTTCAAAACTTTAATTGTGTAATAGCTATTTAAACCTCCTAGATAGTAATGAGCTTGATCTATTCGAATGCACTTAATTAGTTGATAAGAATCATTAAAATAATACTCATCTGTAACCTTACCATTAGTACTATCAAACGAATATCTCATTACACTCAATACATTATTAGAAATTTCAATACTTTTATATATTTTGTCCATCTTAGCATACGTCAAAAGCATATCTGGATCATAAATTTCTGTACCTAACCTAAAGAAAAATGAAATATTATCCAAAGCATGACTTCCTTCACTATATTCCTCAATGATACTAGAATTTAATGTCTTCCGTCTCAAGCGATAAAGTTGAGTATTTTTTGTATAAGATTGACTATATTCTACTTCTAATGGTACAGTAGCATCAAAATCATCATAAACAAATGTAGAGATTTCACATAAAGATGACTTCACATTTCCATAATATTCTTCATTAGAAGTAAATTCTAGATTTCCAATGAAAAAACTAGACTCAAGCTTCTTTTTTCCAGATTTGCTATCATATAGAATAGATGAAACACTCAATTCATACCAACCATCATTTAGCTGGTATCCATTAGGATAAAGCGATTGATATTTTTCTATAAATAAATCCAAATCACTTTTGTTTTCTTTATTACAACCACATAATGTAAAAACATATATGATGAAAATTAGAATAATTGAAAATTTTTTCATTTTCTTTCCCTCCCCCTGTATATTACTAGTATGCTTTATATCCCATTTAAAAATCGAACTAATTTAAGTAAGTATTATGAAACATTTTTGTTACTCTTTTCAATTTTGCTTAAAACTTAAAATAATCCATATAATCAATACTTAATTCTTTATCAAAGCTAGTTGGAACTTCTATATTTTTTTCTTCGCAAGCCTCAAAAATTTTGGTCGTATAACTACTGGATATTATAGGATTTTTAGACTTGCTTTCATCAATTCTAATCATTTTAAAAAGTCGATAGAAAGGATCAAAATAATACTCATCTGTAACAAAGCTTTGAATATTATTTTCAAAATTCTCCCATTCTATAGTTAATTTATAAGAAATATCTTTCAAATTTTTGTTGATTTTAGAAATTTTGATTGCCTTATACGTATCTGTTTTGCTACCGATATTTGATAGGGAAAGCAGATTAGTATAATCTGATCCTATCAAGAAAGAAAAAGGAACATCTTCTAGATTATTTTTTCCTTCGCTATATTTTTCAATGATATTTGAATCTATTGCAGTGCACTTTAAACGAAACAAATCAGATTGATCCGTATAAGTTTCGCTATATTCCGTTTTCACTGAAATTGTTTGATTTTGTTTTTCAAAGGTTGTCGTAGAACATTTAAAGCTTGATTTTTTTATACTGCCAGAACAAGTTTTTGATTGAAAAGCTAAATCACCTAAAAATTCTATAGTTACTGTTTTGTTTAGCATATCTTCTGTATTATAATAAACTGATGAACTAGTATATCTATACCATCCATCCTCTATTTTATAATCTTCTGAGTTAAGCGCTTGAAATTTCTCTATAAACAATTCTAAATCACTTTCTTTTTTTTCACTGCAAGCACATAAGGACAAAGAGAATATAAAAAATACAACTAGAATCATATTTTTTTTCATAGTTTTTTACCTCCACATATGATTTTTGTTTAATTAAATAGTTTCATTTAGTCCTTCCATCTCATTAGAATAAGAAATTTCTTCATTGATATTAGCACTCGGAAGCTCCATATCTACTGTCTTTGCATTAGTAAACAACAAACCAATTGCCGTTATTAAATTAAAAATAGGTATCATATTAATTTCTCCCTTCTCATTTAAAAGCACATTTTTTAATATTGGCAATCTATTATATAGCATTAGAAAAAATTTAGCAATATTTTTTACAAAATTTGCAGTTTTCTTTTAAAATATCATTTAAGTGGTATCTACGTTTAGGATAAATACTTTTATACCTTTATTTTTCAAATTAAAATTTGATGGTTATAGATGAAAATAATTAGACTTAATATTTTTCATTGTATCGTATTTTTCTAAGTTCTCTTTGAACTTTTTGGTAATTTGGATACCTTTCTTCTAAATAATCATAAAATTCTTTTTGATGATTTTGATATTTAAAATGCGCACACTCATGATAAATCACTGATAATATATATTTTAAATCATATTTTGCTAATTTGGTAGAAAGTATGATAAGATTCTTTTTAGAAAAGCATTCTCCGTAGTATCCTTTTACGTTTTTATACTGAAATTCCACCTTAAAGGTTATATTAAATTTAGATAAAATTTCTTTTGAATAGCTTTCGACAACATTTGAAAGAGTGTTTTTGTATAATTCTTCTATAAGTTTTCCTATTGCTTGAGGAGTTTTAAAATACACCTTTATTTCATTATCTAGTACATAGATTTCATTTGAAGGAGATTCTAAAATGGATAAAGAATATACTTTCCCTAAATAATGAATTTGGTCTTCTAATTGTTCAGGTGCATTCATATACTTCATTATGTAATTGAAGTTCTTCTTTATCATATCTTCAATTTTATTGTAGGAGAGCTTCACAGGTGTAGTTATACTAATTACACTATTTTTAATGCGAAGATAAATTTTACGGTTAGTTCTTCTTAAGATTACTTCTACCTTAAAATCTATGCTATTCACATGAACTAAAATCATTTTATCACCACCAGAAAGGAGCCAAAAATATGCTTAAAACAAACACAACAATTTCAGAGGTATTTATGCAGTCCTTAAATAATGCATACGGCTCAAAGCGTAACTTTGAAAAGGAACTCGTGTATAAAGCATACCAGTACGGAAATAAAGGACGACTTTATTTTGGTATTAATAAGCTTTTAAATTTCACAGTTTATCCTGCTTGTCTCAAGGAGGAAAACAGGTCATCTATTCCTCTTTTAGAATGCAATTTAGATGCTTGTGATATTGCAAACTTCATTGAAGATATTGACTATTCTAAACTATCTAAAGCATATCTACAAGTCAGAAGCTTAATTCAATCTTAAAAGATCATTCTTTTCTAAAGGATATTCTGTATAAAAATATACGATTTGTCTTGGATGTCTTGCAGCATCTAAACTAAGATTATCCTTATCAAAAACTTCTCCTATTTCTATCACATCGTTATGATGTGGTCCAAAGACCTCTAAGCTACTATTTGGAACAAAATGATTTCTTTGTTCTATGGTAGCCTTTTTTGTTACCTTATCATAGGCTAAAACAATACCGACAAAGTCTTTATTTGGGAGGGATGCATCCAAATCATAAAGTTGTTCTTCTATAGTTGGAAGTCCAAATAAAAAGCCTGTAGAGGTTAATCTATTTTCAGCCTTATTCATCATTGCTTCATAATAGGCAAACTCCTTTAATTGTTTGTTATTAATGTCATCAATTAAGGTACGATATGTCTTTACAATCGTTGCAATATAATGAAGGCTCTTCATTCTTCCTTCTATCTTAAAGGAATTAATGCCTAATTCCATTAGCTGAGGTAGGGCTTTAATCGCGCATAAATCCTTACTGCTCATCGCAAAGTAATCCCCTTCAGGATTGACCTTTTTATCTTCTTGATAAAGATTATAGTTCCATCTACAGCTATGGGCACAGCCACCACGATTTGCATCACGATTCGTCATATTATTAGATAGCATACATCTTCCTGAATAGGATACACACATTCCTCCATGAATAAATACTTCTAAATCTATAGAGGTAGTTTTCTTCACTATTTCAATTTCCTCTAAGGTTAATTCACGACCTAAGACAACTCTAGAGACACCAAGGTCCTTATAAAAGGCAATTGCCTCCTGATTTAAACAAGAGGTTTGTGTAGATACATGAGCCTCCATTTTAGTATGCTTTATCACTAGCTTTAATATAGTAATAGAGGATGCAATAATGGCATCTACTCCTGCTCCTTCTAAAGCTTTTAAGTATTCTAAAATACCTTCTGTATCAATTTCATGCATTACGATATTACAGGTCACATGGATCTTGGCATTGTGATTATGGGCAAAAGAACAGCCCTCTTTTATATCTTCTATTGTGAAATTGGAAGCTCTTGAACGTAAAGAAAACTTTAAGCCCCCAATAAACACTGCATCTGCACCATATAATATAGCAATTTTTAATTTTTCTAAATCTCCTGCAGGAGCGAGTAATTCTACCATTTAAAACTCCTCCTTCATATACACACTATCCTTATAGGAAAAACCCTCTCCTATAGGCAACTTCATAGAACTTAAAAGAGACATTACTTCTTCCTTATTTTTGCCATTTTTTAAAGCATTAAAAAGCTTTAAAACTTCTATAAAGGTAGGTTCATCTATTCTAAAAGAATCTAAATAAGCATATTCTAAAGGAAGAGTATTCATTTCATTTAAATGACAGATAATTTGACTACGATATATCTTTGTTCCCTTATCTGTTTCCACGATTGGAAAAGAGTCTGTTCTCGTTGCCTCTTGAATCCATAATTTTTCTTTTAGAAAGTCAGTATTTATTTTCTCTTGATATAAAGATATCAATGCTCTTCTCGTACTAAGCATTAAACGATATCCAAAGACCTGCATAAAGGCTTTACAACTGGTTTTAGAAATAATTTGTTCTACATCATTTAAAGTAATCTCATTACTTAAGCCAATAGAATGAAAACCATACTCGATAAATTCTTTTGCATCTAGGCTATTTGTAATCATTGTTACTGGATCAAAGATAGTCCTTTCAATGAGTCCTAATTCCTTTAAAATATGGGCAAGACCCAAATCTGTAATATAATATAAACAGTGTGTATCCTTTGTTAAAAGAATCTTCTTTCGATACGCTTCAAGCTCCAAAGGAAAAACCATTTCATTTAGCTTGTAAATGGAAATGAGTCCATAAGAATCTATTGTATTGATTTTTTGAATTATATCTTTTTCATCCTCTATTAAAATTCCATCAACATAGGATGCAATTTTATCCAAAATTGAAAAAGAGGAAAGATTACATACTAGCTTCATAATTTTCTACTCCTAACTGCTTTAAATACTTATGCAATTTCTTCCGGCTTTTAAAGATATGTCCTTCTTTAGCTTCTAAAGCAATCCTTTTATATTTATTTTTTTTACATTTGGTTCTTCCTTTTTGAAAAACCCAAAAAACAAATTCCTTATCTAATTTTTCAATACAACCATCTGCCATATCAGGGCGAGTTTTATTCTTAAATGTTTTATATCGATGAATTACATTTTTAAGACAGGTAAATCGATTATAGCAAAGGTATATAACTAAATCTGCATTCTTAAATCTTTCCTTACAAATGCGAATATAGTTTCCTTCTATAATCCAGCTTGAGTTGTCAGATAAAAACTTAGAGACAATAGAGGTCATTTCTTCATCTGTACGTTCCACCCAATTGGGTTTATAATGACAGGAATCTAAATGTAATGCGGGTATGCAATAAAACTTAGAAAGTTTTCTTGCTAGAGTTGATTTTCCAGTACCACTAAAGCCAATAATCGCAATTTTCATGAAAACCTCCTAAAATGTGAAAAACCATGATATGCTCATGGATTTTTCATTAATATCTAAAATTACCTTTGCCCTTGCCTTTGCCCTTATGAACCTTAGGCTGAACCATACCAGAATAATTACCATTTTTCATTTGAGACTGCATACGCATAGCATCAGTTTCAGACATATTGTTCATCTGCTTCATTGTCTTTTTCATCTGTTCTAAAGAGCTTCTAAGCTGATTGACTTCTTGAATCGTTCTACCAGATCCTTTAGCTATTCTTTCTCTACGCTTATAATCTTTATCAATGAGTTCTGGATGACTTCTTTCCTTTTCCGTCATTGAAAATATAATACACTCAACTTTATCTAAAGCATTATCATCCACATTTGCCATTGCCTGTTTAATATTTCTCATACCTGGAAGAAAGCCTAATATCTTAGAAATAGAGCCCATACGCTTAATCATCTTAAATTGCTTGAGCATATCATTGTAGTTAAAGGAATTGCTCATCATCTTTTCAGCCATCGATTTCATTTCTTCTTCATCAATATTTTCTGTAACTGTATCGATGAAGGATAGGACATCACCCATACCTAAAATACGATCTGCCAGACGGTCAGGATAAAAAATCTCCATAGCATCTAGCTTTTCACCTGTAGACATAATCTTAATTGGAATTCCTGTCATTTCTTTAATGGAAAGAGCAGCACCCCCACGTGTATCACCATCAAGCTTTGTTAAAATACAGCCTGTTATATTCAATTTCTCATGAAAAGCTAACGCAACATTTACAGCATTTTGACCAGCCATTGCATCTACAGTAAGTAAAATTTCATGTGGAGAAGCTATCTTTTCAATATCCTTTAGCTCATCCATTAATTCTTCGTTAATCTCTAAACGACCTGCAGTATCGATAAAGACTAAATTATAGCCTTCTTCTTTTGCCTTCTTTAAACCCTCTGTAACAATCTTTTGAGCAGATGCCTTAGTTCCCATTTCAAATACTGGAACATCAATCTGCTTACCTATTGTAACAAGCTGATCTACTGCTGCAGGACGATATATATCCGCTGCAATAAGCATTGGCTTTTTCTTCAACTTCTTGCGGTAAAAAAGAGCCATTTTACCTACTGCAGTTGTTTTACCAGCACCCTGTAAGCCTACTGCCATAACAATAGTCATACCACTAGAGGCAAAGCTTAACTCAACTGCTTCATCACCTAAAGTCTTCTTTAATTCCTCACGAACAATTTTAACAACCTGTTGACCAGGATTTAATCCCTTTAGAATATGTTCACCTAAAGCTTGTTCTTTTATGTTTGCTAAGAATTTTTTGACTACCTTATAATTTACATCGGCTTCTAACAAAGAAAGGCGCACCTCTCTTAGCATATCGTCGATATCATTTTCATTTAATTTTCCTTTGCCCGTCAAACGACGTAAGCCCATTTGTAATCGTGAACTTAAGCTATCAAATGCCATACGCTTCACTCCTTCAGTATATTTAGTATTTCATCCTTTTGGGTTTGTGATAATTCTAATTTTTCTATCTTTAAGGTTTTATCAACTATTTTCAGTTTTGACTCATACTCTAATAAAATAGAATTTACTCTTTTTAATTGATCAAAAACAGCATTTCTTGAAACTCCATAATTACTTGCAATTTCTGTGATAGATAAATCATCAAAATAATAGCTTTCAAAATACCCCTTTTGTTTATCTGTTAATAAGACACCGTATACATCATATAAACTTATGATTTCTTCTCTTTTTTTAAATGTCATATACTACTCCTCAAAGAAATCAGCAAATAGACCATATAAATACTGTTCAATATCAAATACTTCTAAATCTTCAACGGTTTCTCCTAAGCCGATATATTTGATAGGAATACCCATCTCATGACGGATGGCTAAAACAATACCACCCTTAGATGTACCATCAAGCTTTGTCAAGATAACACCAGTAACATCTGTAGCCTCTTTAAACGCCTTTGCCTGAGACATACCATTTTGTCCCGTTGTTGCGTCTATGACAAGTAAGGTTTCATCTGGAGCACCTGGACAAACATTTTCTATAACACGCTTCATCTTGGCAAGCTCATTCATCAAATTCACTTTATTTTGTAAACGACCTGCAGTATCACATAATAGTAAATCATAATGTTCATTTTTTGCCTTCTTACATGCCTCAAAAATAACACTTGATGGATCTGACCCAGCTTCCTTAGTCACAATATCAACACCTACGCGTTTTGCCCAAACAGAAAGCTGTTCTATAGCACCAGCACGAAAGGTATCTCCCGCAGCAAGTAAAACCTTCTTGCCTTGTTTTTTATAGGAATAGGCAATCTTAGCAATGGAGGTTGTTTTTCCTACTCCATTTACACCAACAAATAAAACTACAGATAAATCATTTTTCTTTAGCTTAAGGTTGGCATTTACGATTTCACCATTCAAATAGATTTCAAACATCTTATCCATGATCATTTCCTGTAATAGTAATGGATCTTCTATCTTCTTATGATAAACCTCATCTCTTAGCTTATCAATGAAATCAACAACTGTATCTACACCAATATCTGCCATGATAAATACTTCTTCTAATTCATCAAATAATTCATCATCTATTTTAGTACTTTTAGACAAAATTTCGCGAAGGCCTGCCAAGGCACCTTCTCTTGTCTTATGAAGACCTAATTTATATTTTTTACTTTTTTCTTTGTCTTTTTTCTTAAATAAATCAAAGAAACCCATAAAATCAACTCCATATTCTTTATGAATTATATCATATATTCTATCAAGAATTCAAGGGATATGATATGTTTTATCATTTCAGCCACAAAGAATAATAATGGAGAATAATAATGGTTATTAAAAGGTAGAAACAGGGCAAAAACTTGCAAATTTTTTTATTGCAAAAAATAAATTTTCCCTATAAAAATAAGAAAAACTGTGAAGAAATTTATCTCACAGTTTAATAGCTTATAATTTTTGGACATCTTCTTCTGACATAATATTTTTACATCTAGGGAAATTTGAACATCCATAGAAAGTATTTCCTTTATTTTTACCCTTAGAAGCAACACGCTTAACCATATGTCCTTTCTTACATATTGGACATAAAATTCCCTCTTCTACCTCTATCTTTTTATCACACTGCTTAGAACAATATAGGTGGCCATCCTTATCCTCTAGCATAATGCTACCACAATTTGGACAAGTGTGGTTTGTTGGTGGATCACTAAAGGTAATCTTGCAAGTGGGGTAATTATTGCAAGCATAAAAAACTCCACCCTTATTTTTTCCTGTTTTGGCAATACGTTCAACAATATGTCCTTTTCCACATACAGGACAAACAATACCTGTATCTACTGGCTCATTTTCCTGCCCCTCTTCTTTATAGACATATTTGCAGGTTGGATAATTACTACAAGAGATAAACTCACCAAATTTTGATTTACGAATAACAAGCATACCACCACATTCAGGACAAATTTTATCAGTTGGTATTGGATAAATTGCTGTCATTTTTTCCATTGCTACATCAAAAAGTGGGACAAAAGCCTCATAGAATTCTTTTAATTCGTCGAGTTCCTTTTTGGTACCATGAGCAATTTCATCTAAACTCGTTTCCATCTTGGCGGTATAAGACACATTAATTAAATCTTGAAAGAATTGATCAAGCTTCTCGATTGTGAGTGTACCTTGTTCTGTTGGTACTAATGATTTCTTCTCAACTACTATGTAATTTCTTTCCTTTAAGGTTAAAATGGTTTGAGCATAGGTAGAAGGTCTACCAATACCAAGAGCTTCCATTTCTTTAATGATAGTAGCATCTGTATACCTCGCTTTAGGAGCAGTCTTTTTATCTAAAATTAAAATTTCGTTTGCATTATATCCTTCTCCTAAAGAGAAATTTGGTAAAATTGTATTTTCATCCTCTTCAGTTCTTCCGTAAGCTCTTAAATAACCATCAAATTCCATTGTTTGACCTGTGACAGCCCATAAAGAATTTGTATTAGTAAACTCTACTTTTAAGGAATTAAAACGTGCTGGAGCCATTAAGGAAGCAATTGTACGATTATAAATCAAGCGATAGAGCTGATATTCATCATCTGTTAAATATGGCTTCATTTCATCAGGGGTACGTTCTACTGCAGTTGGTCTTATGGCCTCGTGTGCATCCTGCATATTTTTTGCAGCCTTAATCTTTACCTCTCCTAAATATTTATCTCCATAGGTTTGTCTAATATATCGATGGGCATCATCCACAAATAAATCAGAAAGTCTTGTAGAATCTGTACGCATATAGGTAATCAAACCGACTGTTTCATCCTTGATGGTCTTACCTTCATAAAGACCTTGAGCGATTCTCATCGTTCTGCTTGGAGCAAAGCCTAGCTTATTAGAAGCATCCTGTTGTAAAGTAGATGTTGTAAAAGCAGGATAACTATTTCGATTTACTAATTTATTTGCAATATTACTTACATAAAAGCTCATCAGCTTTGACTGGAGATTTTCTAATACTTTACGGTCTAAAATTCTGTTTTTAGAATCTACTGGAGTTCCATTCAGTTCAACTAATTTTAATTTAAAAGTATTGAAGTTTGCCTCCATTTCATAATATGGAGTTGGAACAAACGCAAGAATTTCTTTTTCTAAATCAACAATAAGCTTTAATACGACACTTTGAACACGCCCAGCACTTTTAGAACCAATCTTCTTCTGTAAAAGCTTAGATAGCTTAAATCCTAAGATACGATCAATCATACGTCTACATTCTTGAGAATTGACCATCTGCATATCAATCTTATGAGGATTTTCTAATGCCTTACGAACAGCAGGCTTTGTAATTTCATGAAATTCAATACGATTGAAATCCTCCAAATTTAAATCAAGTGCCTTTGCAAGATGATAAGCAATCGCCTCTCCCTCACGATCAGGGTCAGTTGCAAGATAAACCTGACGCCCTTTGCAGGTTGTCTTTAAATATTCAACAAGCTCTTCTTTTTCCTTCATCACTTTGTAATTAGGTTTAAAATCATTTTCAATATCAATTCCAAGACCATCTTTACCTGATGTAGCAAGATCACAAATATGACCCTTAGAGGAAAGAACTAAATATCCTTTACCTACATAAGAGCCTATTGTCTTAGATTTACTTGGTGATTCTACAATAATAACATTTTGCAATTCTTCCACATCCTTACCCTTTAAAGTTTAGACTAAAATAGCGTTCTTGTCAATAGATTTTTTAATAGTTTGTGTTCTTTGATATAAAAGTATTCTACCTCTTTTATTCTAAAAGAAAAGCCTCAAAATTTTTATAAAAAATTGAGGTCTTACTCTATGTCGTCAAATTGAAATGATAATTGTTTAGAATAAAATTTAGATACAGGAGCATAAGTTTTTCTATGTATTTCACATGGACCATACTTTTCTAAAGCCTCCATATGTGCCTTAGTTCCATAGCCTTTATGCTTTTTAAAGCCATAGTTTGGATATTTTACATCCATCTTTTCCATATACTCATCACGAGTCACTTTAGCAAGGATACTTGCAGCCGCAACACTTGCACATCTCGCATCACCATGAATGATGGAATCATGAGGAAACTTAAGTTCTCCTAATGGCATTGCATCGATTAATACATAATCTGGTTGTGTCTTTAAACCACGGATAGCTTCTAGCATTCCCTTTTTAGTAGCTTGATAAATATTTAATTCATCTACATCCTTTTCACTAATAAAAACAATCTTATAATCTATAGCATTTTTTACAATAACCTTAAATAATTCCGCTCTTTTTTTTGCAGAAATCTGCTTAGAATCGTTGATGCCTTCAATGCGTAAAAAGGGTGGTAAAATACAAGAAGCTACAACCACAGGACCTGCAAGAGGACCACGTCCTGCTTCATCTATTCCACAAATTAAGTGGTAGCCCTCATCATACAATTTTTCTTCAAATTCATATAGATTGATCTTCTGGTCGCTCATAACTCATTGCTCCTATCTTCATTCCTCTAAGTTCATTTAAAAACATCCGATTCGTTCTTTCTAAATCAACAATTCCACCTTTAGAAAGGAAGCCTCTGTTTCTTCCAATTTGTTCTTGCATCATTTCAGGATCACTTATATCTATTTTATATCTATTTATTAGATGATTAGGATAATATTTAGATATATAATCTAAACTTGCTAAAACAAGCCCATTCAAATCCAAAATTTCATCTTTAATTGATCCGCACATAGCAAGCTTTACTCCTACCATTTGATCTTCAAATTTTGGCCACAAAATACCAGGTGTATCCAATAAATAAAGTTCATCTGTTATCTTAATCCATGTTTGATTTTTAGTGACTCCTGGACGGTCTCCTACTGTAGTCGCCTTTCTTTTAGCAAGTGTATTAATCAATGTTGATTTTCCAACATTAGGAATACCTAGAATCATGGCTTTAATAGTTCTAGATGTGATTCCCTTTGCTCTTCTTTTTTCAAAAGTTTCTTTTAAAGCTAAATTTGCATACTTTAAAATGTCTTTAGTATGATAACCTATAATGGAATCAATATCCAAAGAGATAATATGATTTGCTTCATAATAATCCATCCAAGCCTTAGTAACCTTTGGATCAGCAAGACCACTTTTACATAATAAAACTAATCTTGGTTTAGTTCCTATAAGCTCTTTAATCATTGGATTTGTTGAAGAATTTGGAATTCTTGCATCCTTTAATTCTATAACCAAATCGACCAATTGAATTTTTTCAGCTATTTCTCGTTTTGCCTTAGCCATATGACCAGGAAACCATTGTATTGTTTGCATACTACCACCTATTTTATACTATAGATTAAGATCTTTGATTTGGATCAGGATTTCCAATTTTTGTAAAAGGATAAAATCGAAATAAAACCTTACCTATGATTTCGCTTTCGTCTATGAATCCAAAACTCCTAGAATCATGGCTTCCACCAGGAGTACGATTATCTCCAAAAACCAATAACTTATCTCTTGGTACTGGAAATTTTAGGGTATAATCTAAATTCAAAGAAAATAAAATTCTATTGTACTGTTCTCTAGTAATAAGCTCAATATAATTATTATTCACAAATAAGCTACCCGTTGAAAGGGTCTGTGGGATGTAAGTTACAATGTCATATTCTTTTGCAACAATTCTTTTGATGTAGAATCTAGCTTCTGCTGAAGACCGATCAGTGTATTTAGCAGAATCAAAAACAATGACATCACCATCTTTAGGAGAATACCCTATATTCCATAATAAAACCCGATCTCCATCTTGGTAGGTATTTTCCATAGAACTTCCTGAAATGTTACAAGGAGTGACCAAAATCATTATGATGAAAAATAGACATACAAAAGTGGATAAAACAAAAATAACAAAATCATAAACCGAATAGATTTGATAAGCCCTTCTTAGTATTTTTATATCTGATAAATCCGCACTTGATTTTAAGATTAAAGATACTAAAGAAATCAAAAGACAAATTCCTATCGTAAGACCAAGTATCGTATAATACGTTCCATGTCCTAATATCGTTTCTGATGAAAAAATAGCATTTGAAGTAAGTGCAGCAAGCTTTGTAATACGATTATGATTTGCAACAGAAAAAATCAGTAAAATGAGCATTCCTAAAATTCTTAATAACGGATTATAGATTAATTTTTTAAAGATAATCTCATTATTTTCCTCAACATAGATTTCATGAGACATCTCTGACTTCAGTTTGTTCCTTTGTTTTCTATTCATTAAAACCTTGTCCTTTAATTATATCATCAAACATTTCCTTTAATCGATAGGAATCTACTAAAATTTCTCTTCCCTTTGTTCCATTTTTAGGAGAGACAATACCTCTTTCTTCTAAAATTGCAACGATTCGTGACGCTCTATTAAAGCCTAAACCAAAGCTATTTTGAATAGAGTTAATAGAACACATACCTGAATCTACACAGTATAGAGCGATTTGGTATAAGATTTCTTCGGATTCTTGAGAAGAATCCCTTCCATTTGCTAAAGAAGCTGTACCCCCTAAAGATTTTTTACGAAGTTCTTCATGCGTAAATAAGAAATCTGGTTCATAGTGCTCACAGATATAATCACAAATGTTTTCTATTTCAGTATCGGAAATATATGCACCTTGAACACGTTCTGGCAAACCATTATTTTTAATTAACATATCTCCACGTCCAAGTAAGCTTTCTGCACCTTGTTCATCCAAGATGATTCTAGAGTCAGCATCTGTTGCTACTCTAAAGGCAATACGACAGGTTATATTTGCCTTAATTGTACCACTTACAACATTTACAGTAGGACGTTGCGTAGCAAGAATGATATGAATTCCTGCAGCTCTTGCTTTTTGAGCAAGACGAACAATTGCATCATTAGCTTCTACACCACATTGCATAATTAAATCATTAAACTCATCTACTACGATGACAATGAAAGGTAAGTTTTCCATCTCTGGCTTAGTCTCGCGCTTTCTTTCATAATCTTCTATATTTCTAACTCTTGAAATAGCAAGAAGCTCATATCTTCTTTCCATTTCAGAAACAGCCCACTTTAACGCCTCAGTTGCAATGACAGGATCATCAATCACTGGAGTGGCTAGATGTGGTAAATCATTGTAGAAGGAAAGCTCTACCTTTTTAGGGTCAACTAAAATAAGTTTTAATTGATCAGGAGAATTTTTAATGAGTAAGGAAACTAATAACGTATTAATACAAACGGATTTTCCTGATTTGGTAGCACCTGCAATTAGGACATGCGGCATATCTATAATATTTTGAAACACTGGTGTACCATCAATATCCTTACCCATTGCTATCAATAAATTTTTCTTACTATCAATATATTCATCTGTTAAAATATCACCAAAAGCTACCATATCAGCTTTTTCATTTGGAACCTCTATACCAACTGTATTTTTCCCTGGAATAGGAGCTTGAATACGCATTGACTTTGCTTTTAATGCCATTTGCAGGTTATCATAAATGTTATTAATCTTTTTAACATTTACATTTTGGGCAAGCATAATCTCATAACGAGTAAAAGCTGGCCCCTTTGTATAGGTGATAACCTCTCCATCAATTCCGAAGGCTTCTAATTGATGATTGATAATTTCCTTTTTTTCTTCTAACCAAGCAGGTAATTCTTCTAAGGAAGCATCTCCAGCTGGGAAGAGCTTTTTATATGGAATTTCGTAATTTTCATATTTTGATTTTTTTGACTGCACTGGTTCTAAAGCTGGAGTTTGTACAGGTGGTACTTCAAACTCCTCTTCTATTTCATCTATATCATCTGTAGGTTGTAAAGGGGGAATAGTCTCATCCTTTTTAAGATAGGTAATATCTTCAAGTTTTTCTTCTGGTAAAACTGCTGAAACGGGCTTTTGCTTTGAAGGAATAAAATCTTCTTTACAATAATCATAATTATGAATTGGTGTTGGTTTTGGCCTAGGAAGATGAGCATCAAAGCTATTGTATTCATAAGGTTCCTCATCCTCATCATCAATAGAAATGTGAATGTTGAATTCAGCATCCTCATCTAAAGGATTTATATTTTCCTCAACTGTAGAATCAAAAATCGGATCAATTTGGACAGGCTTTTCTTCCTCTTCTAGCATAAGATTCTCTTCAGTTGTGAAAAAAGTACTCAAAGTATGACTGGCCTTTTCAGTTTCCACCGCAGGACTTGATGTTTTTTTCGTATAGTCTGTGCCTTTCTTTTCTTCATCAGTTAATTGTTTATTGACGTAACTAAATTCATAATATTTAGTTCCATGTCTAGCAATGAGCTCTTCATCGGAAATATGCTTCTTATCACGGATATAATCATAACCATAATCAACATTAACCTTACCACTATTATCCACATAATGAATACGATCCACTACATGTGTTCCATGGATAGGAGAAACAATTTGGCTTCTTTGAAACTTTGTTTTCCCCTTTAGTAACCCATCAAGAGTATAACTAATTTGAGGGATACTAAATTTTTCATCTAGTTCAATAGATTCAATATTCTTTTTCTTTTTCATAATCCTCTACCTCAACTTTTCTTTTAAATGGATACTTAGGACTAAATGTCTTTACCCCTTGTTCCTTAAGCTGCTTTTTTGTATATACATATGTTTTTAAAGTCTGTTTAGTAGTCAATTTAGGCATGCTTTCTTCTTTATCTAATTCCATCGCAGCACTCTTTAAAGAATCAGACATTTCATCAAGTAATTCTTCAGTTCCCATATCAATTTCAACTTCCTTATGGAATACTTTTTTCGAATAAATTTTATATGTTTCTTCCCCAACAATAGATATTATAACAAGACAAATTTGATCCACAATCATATTTATGATTCTATCGACGATTAGCTTTCTTCCCCATTTTAAAGGATTAATAATATCCAAAACATATTTTGCTTTGCTTAAATTTTGACTAATCGTTTTTGTTGTTTGAAAGGCTTTTGATTCCTCAATGTCCTTAGTTTTAGCAGATAAATTCACAATTGTAGATATTTTCAGCTTCCTAAGCATACGGATGCCCCTATGATTTAAAATATCATCTACTCTAGATGTAATATAGCCTGTAAGCATCGTAATTTCATTTATAGACAACTCTAAAAAAGGATGATTGCTTTTAGGATAGTAACGAACTGCGATACCATAAGCCAAACTTTTACTTAAACTAGTACAATGACTAATCCTAGAAATATCCTTTCTTAAGGTCTTATCCTTATAGGCCTTTTGAGTTTGGGCAACCATATCCTTAACCTCTTGGGTTGTTAAATCATCAGCAGTAGTCTTGGCAATAAAATTTTTTGTCCGGATACTTGAAATTACAGCCAAGGCATAAACAAGCAATAAGATGACAAAGCCTATGACTATACCAAGTAAAAAGCTTAGTATTGTTGAAAAATCTATTTCAAATATTCCAATTTTCATTAGAACAAAAAAAATCATGTGCCTCACCCAAGCTTTCCTTTATTATTATATAATAAACTTGTCCTTTTTTAAAGTTTTTCTTTACATTTTATTTTTCAAATGCGATAATAAAGTAGGTGATCTCTATGGAAATTTACTTCGATTTAGAAAACACACTTTTAAATAAAGAAAAAACTCTTTTTCCTAAAGCTAAAGAAAGCTTAATAGAACTTACAAAAAAGCATAAGATTGTTATTCTTACATCAGCTTCTTTTTTTGAATCAAATGAATTATTAGATATTCCTAATCTTCAAATTGTATCTACATTAGAAAATAAAAGCTACCTAAATGGGGAATATCAATATGAACCACTAAATTGTGTGGAAATAGCTAGTTTGTTAAACTCCTCAGATGTTTATACTCTTTATGCTGCAGAAGGAAAAACTTCATATATTATCAAGTATCAGGAAAGAATGAAGAATTTCTATCCAGGTAGGCTTATTAAAATTTGCAATCTATTTCCTAAAAGTATTGCGTCTTTCATTCTTGCTATATACAATACCGGCTTAGATTCTATAAGAAATACACTTAAAAACTATCACATAGAAACGCTAGCATCAAATGCTAAAAAGACACTTCTTCTCATTTCTAAAACTCCTTCAACTAAGGAAGAGTGGCTAAAAAAATTAAAAAAATCACCTGCCATAGGTATAGGTGATTCTAATACAGATTATGAATTTATTAAGCACTGCGAGGTTCAAGTTGCTATGAAAAATGGTGATGAAGAACTTAAAGCACTCTGCAATTTTGTAACAAATAAAACAAATCAGGAGAATGGTGCCTTAGATTTTGTTATTACTTATCTAAAACACCAGCAAGCTTAAGAAGATAGATGGCATTTGTTTTTTGACACTTGCCATTTTTTATTTTATAGTCAAAAGTGATTTTATCTTCAATATACTCCTCATCAAAATGGTAATTTGTAATGTTTTCTACCTCACATAACTCAAAATCATGCGTAGTAATTAAAAAATAGCATCCAAGTGAATTTAATTTTTCAATAATCTTTTTTGCTGCAAAAATACGATCTTTTGCATTTGTTCCTTTAAAGATTTCATCAATTAAAACAAGTGTGTTAGAATTCTCGCTTACTTCTATGATCTTCTTCATACGATTGACTTCAGCATAGAAGGTAGAGATACCTTCTTGTAGCATATCATTTGCTCTAAGAGAGGTCACAACCTGATACTTTCCTGTTGCAAATTCACTAGCACAGACAAGACCACCAGCATTTGCTAAGATTTGGTTTATGCCAAGCATTCTCATAAATGTTGTCTTGCCAGACATATTGCTTCCAGTTAGGATAATTCCTTTAGAAAATTCAAAAGAGTTTGGAACACAGTTTCTAACCAGTGGATGATATCCATCCACAATTTTAAAAGTATTTGAAAGTGTTGGAATAGTATACACTTCTTGATCAATACCGATAGTTGCCAAAGATAGCATAACTTCTAGTTCTGATAATGCATCTAAGCATTCTTCTATTGATTTTAGATGCTTTGTGAAAGAATTAAATAATCCTGCAATGATTAAATCCAAAAAGAAAATACCATTACCAATAAGAGATAAAATGATATTTTTCCGATAAGAAAGCATATCAAAGATACGACTTAATTTCACCAAACTCAAATATTCATTTTCTATATTTTTTTTTAGCTGTTGATAGTAAGGATCATCAATCCTGATTTCCATAATATCCTTAGAAAGATTCTTATAAGCTGAAAGTAAGTTTGCATATTTTGTTGATGGAAAAGAAAAAACATTACTTTTTATACATTTTTTCATAATGATGAAATTGACTGGTAGAAATAAAAGAACATAATATGGTTCAATATGGTTTAATAATAATACTGTAAGTAGTACAGCAAAAGCAACATATGATGCTATACATAATGCAATACCCCACCACTGAATCTTGATTTTTTCCTTTACTATACCTAACATTTCTTTTTGATCACAATCCTTACATTCAGAACCAATTAAAGCAATAGATGCTTCTAATTTTAAGGATGCTTCATCCTTAGCTAATGCTAAAATACAATCTGTGAATTCCTTTGGTTTTGCTATGGGATAGGTAAGCTGGGTTGCTAATTTTTCTCTTCCTTCTTTCGTTTTTGCAACGCAAAGATACTGAAATAAAGATCTAGGACCCAAAATATCTAAATCAAGCTCCTTGTAATCATTATAATCAATTAACTCTCTTCCATCAGGAGTAAAGCTATGATAGCTTAAATTTCTTCTATTGAAATGCTTTTTATAGATGTAGGATAAGTTATTTAATAGCTTAAGCTTATAGTAATATGGATTTGTAAACAAAATACATCCAAAGAACAAAGCAATAAAAACGATACTTAATCCCATATATAAAACAAACTGCTCAAGTGTAATTAAGCAAACAACAAAAACTACAATACATACAAAAAGACAAAATCTTATGAATGAAATAGTTTTTGTAAAACTAGTCAATCTTTCTATTTCTTTTTTTATTTCGTTTTCTTTTGTGAATTCTAGCATAAACTTCCTCCTAATTTATGAAAAAAGGGATTTTTACATCCCTTATTCCTCATCCATAACAATTGGGTCTATCTTCCATATATCTTGATTATATTGACGCATCGTTCTATCTGTTGTAAAGAATCCAGATTTTGCAACATTGACAATAGACATATGAACCCACTTCTTCGTATCCTTATATAGCTCATTAATTTTCTCTTGAGCTACAATATAAGAATCAAAATCCTTAAGTGTAAGATATGGATCACGATATAATAGATTGTTCCTTATATCCATAAATTCATCAGGAGAAACATTATCAAAAAATCCATTCGTCAATTGGTCAACCACTTCATGTAATACTGGATTATTTTCATAAATTTCCATTGGGTTATAGTTTCCTTGAGCATAAAGGTCAGTAACCTCTTTGGCATTCATACCAAAAATAACGATATTCTCCTTGCCAACTAAATCACCAATTTCAACATTAGCTCCATCTAGAGTTCCACAGGTAATAGCACCATTCATCATAAATTTCATATTACCAGTACCAGATGCCTCTTTAGAAGCTGTAGAAATCTGTTCTGATACGTTAGCAGCTGGCATGATTGTTTCTGCATAAGTAACATTATAATTTACTACAAACACTACCTTTAGGTAAGAATTTGTTTCATAGTCATTATTTACCTTATCTGCAATTGTATTGATTAACTTAATAATCTTTTTCGCAAAAACATAGCCTGGAGCACTCTTGGCACCAAAAATAAAGCTATGAGGATGATAATTCTTTCTAAATTCTACATCCTTTTTTAATCGATTATAAATATACATAACATGAAGTGCATTCATTAGCTGACGCTTATATTCATGTAGACGTTTTACCTGAACATCAAAAATAGAATTTGTATCTAAAGAAACACCCTGTGATTTATAAATCATATTTGCTAAGGCTTCCTTACGCGCACGCTTCATCTTAATGAATTTTGCTTGAAGCTTTTCATCATCCGCATAAGGTAAAAGCTTCTCTAATAAATCTGGATTTTTTACCCAGTCCTTACCACAATATTCATTTAAAATATCTACTAGTTCAGGATTAATATGCAAACACCAACGACGATGTGTAATACCATTTGTTTTATTGTTAAACTTACCTGGATAATAGTCGTTAAATACCTTCATTTCGATATTCTTTAAAATATCTGTATGTAGGGCAGCAACGCCATTTACACTAAATGATCCCGCAATTGCCATATTGGCCATATGAACCGTATTATCCTTAACAATAGCCATTTGATAAATTTGTGGTGCACTTTCACCATACTTTTGAGCAATTTCGATTAATAAACGACGATTGATTTCTTCTGTTATTGTAAAGATTCTTGGTAATAGCTTCTTAAACAAATGTACAGGCCATTTTTCTAATGCCTCTGCTAAAATTGTATGGTTCGTATAAGCACAACAATTTTTAGTAATTTTCCATGCCTCATCCCATTCAATACCTTCCTCGTCAACTAAAATACGCATCAATTCTGGTACAATCAAAGCAGGGTGAGTATCATTAATATGGAAGCATAGTTTCTTATCTAAGTTCTTACAAGATCTAAAAATACTCTTATGGCGTCTAATCGCAGACTTAACACCTGCTGAAACGAAGAAATATTGTTGTTTTAAACGTAATAACTTGCCTTCTTCTGTATCATCATTAGGGTATAGCATAGAAGAGATTTCTCTTAGCTTCTTATGATACTCAAAAGCATCATCAGGGTAAACAGAGGCTGGTTCTGCACTCCATAGACGTAATGTATTTACAATATGATTGCCATCACCGATGATTGGTACATCATAGGGTACAGCCTTAACATATTCTGCATTACGATGCTTAACAACAAGCTTACCATTTTCACTATTTATTTCAATGTAGCCGTAAAATGGAATTTCTACAGACTCATCATCCTTACGAATCTCCCACACATTAACATCCTTTAACCAACGATCTGGATGTTCTACCTGATAGCCATTCCGAATTCCTTGTTCAAAAAAACCATAACGATAGCGAATACAGTTTCCATGAACTGGAAGACCTAAAGAAGCCACAGAATCCATAAAGCAAGCAGCAAGACGACCCAAACCACCATTTCCTAAACCAGCATCAGTTTCCTGGTGCTCTACTTCATTTAAATCAAGTCCTAATTCATCAAAGGCCTTTTTAACGATTGGATATACACCAGCATTCATTAGGTTATTTGTAATCATACGTCCCATTAAAAATTCCATTGAAAAATAATACACTTGGCGTGCCTTAATATTTTTAGTTTTCTCAATAGTAGCATGCCAATCCTTAGCAATATATAGTCTTAGCATTTCTCCTAACACTACATATTGCTGATAGCTAGTAGAATCTGAAAAATTCACAGCATATTTATTTTCTACATTTTGTATAAATGCTTGTTTAAAAGTTTTAACATCCTTAAAGTTAGGATAATTCATATTAAATTCCTCCAATATCTAATTCATATTAAATTATACCATATTTAAAATTTCTGTTTCAACAAATTGTCTAAGAAAGCGTTTCATTATTTCAGAATTGGTGAAAATTTTGGTTGCTTTTGCTTAGGTTTAGGCTTCTTTTTTGGCTTTAAAATTGTAACACCTAGTGGAGGAATATTTAAGAATATTACATTCTTCTCATGATTCCACGCCTCTTCTTGACTTTTACAAAGATTAGGGTTAATACAATTAGAACCACCATAAATATCTCTATCACTATTCAAAATTTCTTGATAATCATAATTTCCTGGTACACCAATTTTGTAATTATAATACGTGTTAGGTGTGCAGTTCATAACAATTAAATAATGATCTTCTCTATTCTTTGCAAAACGCGCATAAATATACAAGGACTGGTCAGCATTATCTGCGTCTATATACTTAAAGCCATCTGGATGGAAATCTTGTTCATAAAGACATTTAGAATTCTTATATAAATTTGTCAAATCCATCATATAGTGATATGCAGAATCATGACTAGGGTATTCCAATAAATTCCAATCTAATCCTTTATAAAATGCCCATTCACTGTAAGGTGCAAGCTCATTTCCCATAAATAAAAGTTTCTTCCCAGGATGAGTCATCATATAGCCCAATAAAAGTCTATAGTTTGCAAACTGCTGCCAGTAATCCCCAGGCATTTTGTTTAAGATAGAGCCTTTCATATGAACAACCTCATCATGAGATAATGGTAATACAAATTGCTCATTATAATAATATACCATACTGAAAGTTAATTGATGATGATGGTATTTTCTATAAACTGGATCTAGCTTAAAGTACTTAAGTGTGTCATTCATCCAACCCATATCCCATTTATAGTTAAAACCAATTCCTCCAATATCCGTAGGTTTAGTGACATTAGGGAAGCTTGAGGAATCCTCAGCCATCAAAAGAACTCTATCATCCTTACCAAAAAGAATATTGGATAATTCTTTTAAGAAACTACAGGCGCCTTCATTCACTCCACGTTCAGGATTACCCATATGATATAAAAGATTACTTACTGCATCTACTCTAAATCCATCAACATGGAAATAATTCATATAAAATAAGGCATTAGAATATAGAAAGGAACGTGTAATTCCCTTTCCTAAATCTAAATTTGCTGTTCCCCATTCTACATTTTCGCGAATGGATGGATCTGGATAATCATATAGTGAAGAACCATCAAACTGATATAAGCCATGGGCATCCTTACAAATATGACCTGGCACCCAGTCCATAATCACTCCAATTCCATTTTGATGGAGTTGATCCACAAACCACATAAAATCCTTTGGTACTCCATATCTTGCAGACACAGAATAATAGGAAACTCCCTGATAGCCCCAAGAAGCATCTAAAGGATGCTCATAGATAGGCATAACCTCAACATGAGTATATCCAAACTGCTTTAAATATGGAATTAGCATAGGAGCTATTTCATTTGCAGAATAAAAGTCATTTTCTCCCTCACCTTTTCTTTTCCAAGATCCTAGATGTAGTTCATAAATTAAAACTGGTTGATCATAGGTTTTAGGATGTGTATACATCCAGTCCTGATCATTCCAAAAATACCCATCAATATCATAGATTTTAGAATCTGTTGACGGTCTAAGCTCAGAATAGAATGCATAAGGATCTGCCTTATACTTAGCCTCACCAGTCCTTGTTTCAATATAGTATTTATATCTTTTCCATTCAAAAAAATCTCCCTCTAAATATAAATACCAAACGCCACTTTCATCAATTTTGTGCATCTTATCCTGACCACGATTGAAAAAATTCCATTCTCCAACTACAGCTACATAGGTAGCATTAGGAGCATATAAACAAAATTCACAGCCTATGATTTTGCCCTTATCATTCTTATTTAAATGAGCACCGAAAACTTGGTAAGCTTCATGACACTTCCCTTGGTCAAAGTAATACAAAAAATTGGAATCAATCTTATCTCTTATCATTCTTCTTCACCTCAAACTGTTTCATTTTAATAAAAAGATTTCCTTGTTTTTATTATACTAAAAATCAAATGAAATATCAATATGGGAATCCTTCTTGATAGCCGTGACGATAAAAGACTTCTCTTAGCTTTTGTTTTTGTTCAAACTCTCGAAGCTTGCTATATTTTTTCATTGTCTTAGACAAAAGCTTAGATTTTCCCTCCTCTATGTCCTCT
>JAMPGQ010000022.1 GCA_023663825.1 Anaeroplasma bactoclasticum | reverse complement strand
GAGCCTTTTTATTATTGTTTAACTACCCATTTTAGGGGTTAATCCCAAATTCAGGAATTATAACATTTTATCAAATCAAAGTAAATACTCCGATACTTATTTTTGGCTATTCAAAAATTTTTCCTTGGGAACAGCGTAAGGCTGTTGCATTATTCACATCGTATGCAGAAAAAGGCTATCCCGAATTGCCAGTATTATCCGCAACGCAGGACAAAGGTATGGTATTTAGAGACGATACTGGCAAGAGCATTTTTCACGATAAAAGCAATGAGATAGGCTATAAACGAGTACAGCCAAAACAGTTTGTTATCCACCTGCGTTCTTTTCAAGGAGGCTTTGCTCATTCCAGTATATTGGGGATTACATCGCCTGCATACACAGTATTTGCCTTTAAAGACGGTGAAAAACAACATGATATATATTGGAAATATGTATTTAGTTCTGAGGAATTTATCCGCAGATTGGAAACAGTAACCTATGGCATTCGTGACGGACGAAGTATCAGCTATGATGAGTTTTTGACAATGAGTTTCATTGTTCCAAAATACGAAGAGCAAGAGAAAATTGCCGCCTATTTAGTTAGTCTCGACAACCTTATCACCCTTCACCAGCGTAAAGAACGCCACTTCAACAAAAAGGCTCCTCACCATTGCTGATGGAGAGTCTAGATTTATAGTTATTACACTTTGATTCTTGTTCCATTCTTGAACACAACCACTACTTTATCTTTGATCTCCTCTATAATCTCTACCAAGTTTCAACCTACAAGCTTCCTTTTTTTCTATAATTGCTTGGACTTGATTCGCTATAAAATTTGAACTATTCTACTCATAAAAAAATAGGATGAGTACTAAGATAAATATTTTTACACTCTATAAAACCTATGATAACAGTTCCATACAACTTCTTCATTTTTTCTTTTTAAGGCTTCTTTATTTTCTTTTATAGAGAGTATCTTGTTAGGATAAATTGGTCTAAGAATATGAACAATAAACTTGCGCTTCTCAATTCCTTCTTTCGTAAACTTTCCTGTCTTTTTAAAGGTTATAAAAACAGGAAGTATTGGAACCATAAACTTTGCAGCATAGTGGAAAGCTCCCATTTGATAGGGTCTAGGCTTTTCATAGCACCACCATTCAGAACACTCTGGAAAAAAACTGACCCAATGCCCTTTTTTTAGATAGTCTTCTAATTGATTCTGAAACTTTTTCATCATACTGCTTCTATTTGGAATTGGGAAAATTCCATAAGCTCTCATATATGTGCCCAATCTACATTTCATATTATTAAATTCTGCGGTTGTATAATGTATATTTCTTTTCTTTAAGGCAGTGCCTATAGCTATAGAATCAAGTTTGTTTACATGATTACAAGTGACAATAGCCCCACCCTTTATACCATTTAAATTAGATTTTCCGATAACTTTTGTCTTTAACCAAAAATGATTTGCAATAAAAGTATATGATTTTATAATAAAGATTCTTAATAGAGTATAAAATATTTTTTTAGATAAACTTAAAGAATAGGAAAATTTCTCATTGATTTCATAATATTCTAAACAGGGACTATCATCTAAGTGGTCATTTAATCTTCCTTCCTTTTCAGCGATTTCTATTTTTTTTAAAACATCTTTTGTTGTCTCACTTAAATTCATAGACTAAACCTGCTTAAAAGCACTTTCCTTAAACTCTACTCGCTTGATTGATTTCCATACCTTTGCCTTCCTAAAGGTAAATATTTTGATCATGATTCCAATATAACCCATATAATAAAGTGGATGTGTAAGCATTATAAAAACTTTTGTTCTTCTTTTCATCGGTAAATACTTTTTATCTACAATCATACACCTGATAGTCATAATGAAAAATCCTAAATAAATGAGAAAAAAAGATAGAAATGCTAAAGAATAAAATCCAAAGGCAAAAGGATGATGAATTATGGAAGAAACTATACCAAGAATTAAATTTGTAAGAATCATAATAGATAGAAATCCAATATAAGCATATACATAATATAAACTATGTACAGCATAAAAATCTAATCTTTCCTGTTTCGTTTTTCTATTTTTCTTTTGTTCTTCATCATAGAGCCTATCACAATCTACTACACCCGTCATCCAGCGATTCCTTCTCAAGTTTGTAGCATGTAAACTTGTGGACTCTTCTACATAGCATACTGCATAGGAAACATACTCTGTTTTATAGTGCTTGATAGCACATGTTCTTTGGAGTTCCATATCCTCTGTTAAAGTATCTTTGAAAGGCCAACCATTCCATTCTTCTACTAGGCTTCCCTTGATTAAAAGTCCAGTTCCTAGAGTCATTGTCACAATACCCTGATCAGATTTTGCACGGTTTCCAAGTTCAGACATAAGTGTCCAAATAAGTCCATTACAATAGGAAGCCCAGCTGTTTGACTTTTTTCCTTGATTTAGATAATTTTTCACTACAAGCTTAGAATTATATACATCCTTACCACTTCCAAAGGCTCTATTCATTTCACATAAAAATAATGGGTCTAGAATGCAATCTGCATCAATAATAAAATAGCCATCATATTCCTTTTTGTGAGACTTTATAATCTGTTTCATACCATAATCTAACGCATGCCCTTTTGTCTTTTGAGTTTCATCTATAAACACTTGTACTTGAAGAGGATGTTCCTCTATCATTTTTATAGTAGGATCAAAAGGCTCCTTAACTACGACATAGACATCAAAAAGATTCTTATCATAGGATTGATTTAGGATAGAATCCAGTAAAGGTAAAATAGTTTTTCCCTCGTTTCTAGCAGGGATGGTGATAGCAAATTTATGTAGCAGAAAGGATTCAAATCTTTCCTGTGGAGTTGAGTTTAAAAACCACCAGCTCATTCTTCTTCTATAAGCAAGAAGAAAAGCTATTGTGGAACAGGTGACTAAACCTAGCATAACATATAGACAAATACTCATTCAAGTTCACTTTCCTTTTTAATATAATTTATTTTTTCATATGTACTAAGTTCACTTCTTTTTTGCATAGCACTATATGCTTGATTTCTTAAATCCTCTATACTTTCCTTCGTTTTTAGGGAAGAGTTGCTATAAAATGGACCATCTACATAGGCAATTATCTTCGTGCGAATCCAGCCTTTATGGTAGGTAACTGTAAATGTATAAATAGGAGCATTTTCTAATACTGGATAGGTAAAAGAAACAGAGCCAAAGGGACGTATTTTAGTATAATATGGCCAGATATGTGCTTCTGGATAGATCATAACTACAGAGCCTTTAGAGATGAGCTTATGAATATATGACTTAAATCCCTTCATTCCATGAAGTGTATTAGGAATAGGAACTGCACCAATCATAGCCATAAAATTTCTTGTTCCCTTTAAGCTTAAGTTTTCTGAGGATACTAAGACATAAACCCGTTTAGGAAAACAAACAAGTGTTGGCATGAAGCCATCTGCTGGAACATTTGTGTGATTTGCATAAAGGAAATAGCCTCCTTTTTTATACTTTTTTAGAACCTTACGATTTTCAATTTTAAAAGAAAAACGGAGTTTCATATAAACATATGCAATGGGTTTCATTATTAAATTGTATAAAATAAAACTAAAAATCCGCCAAAGAGCACTTCTTTCATACTTATACTTTTCATTAATTGGAATTGCTTTACGATGTATACCACTAAACTCATCATTGATCTCGTCTGAATAGTAGATTGTCCTTGTCATATCCATTTCTCCTCGTTTTTTATGATTATATGAGAATATATAAAAAAAACCTACCTAAAGTCGTATCTAAACTCTTGAGAGTTTAAAGAAGTTCTATCTCTTTAAAGTAGACTACAAAGACAGACATTTTTTTTAGAAAAAAACGACTATACTATTTTTATGGACGACATTAAAAAAATGATTGGTCAGAATTTGGCCAGCTTAAGAAAAAGAAAAAAATATACACAGGCTGATTTAGCAGAGATTTTGAAATACTCAGATAAAGCAATTTCGAAATGGGAAAAGGGAGAATCCTTACCTAGCATAGATGTGTTATACTTTCTATGTAATCTTTATGGGGTCACTTTAGACTATCTAACACATGAAGGGGAATATGAAGATAAAAAAATTTATCTAAAAAAAGATAAAAGCATTGTAAATAAAATTGTCATTAGTTTACTATCCATTTCATTAGTCTGGTTTTTAATTATCATTGCTTATGTCTATCCCTATGTTATGAATCAAATCAACTTATGGATCTTATATATTTGGGGGTTTCCTACTTCTGCTCTTCTAGCGCTTATCTTTAATAGTATTTGGGGAAAAAGAAAATATAAATATTTTATATTGAGCTTATTTATATGGGCATTATTAACGGCAATATTTTTACTTTTAATCTATTTAAATCAATCTTATCAGGTTTGGGCAATCTTTTTATTAGGCATACCAGCTCAAATTGCAGTTATCTTATGGAGTCAATTAAAAAAGTCCTAGGAATCCCTAAGACTTCTTTTGTTTTGATTCATTGATTGCAAGCTCAAAAACATCTTCAAGCTGTCTTACACAATTATCAATGGAATACTGTTTTGCATATTCTATATATTCTAGACTTCTCTTTTCTTTTTCTTCTGGATGCTCTATATAGTACTCTATTTTTTCTTTTAAGGAATGATAATTTCCATGTTCAAATAAATTATGCTCATCTAATGCAAACTGATTCGTTGCGGAAATTTTACTATCAGAAATAATAGGCACTAAACCACAAGTAAATGCCTCCATACAACTAATGGCTTCTATCTCAGCATCAGAGGCATGAACATATAAATCTGAATAGTTAATGACATCTAGAAGCTCTTCTTCACCATAAAAACCAAAAATAGGTGAATTGGTCAAATTTGCTCCTAAGCTCTTTAAGTGACTTTCCCAAGGTCCCTTACCAGCTAAGATGATTTGAATCTTAGATTCATATTTTGATTCTAAAACTGCATTTATAATTAAATCCTGACGCTTTTCAACAGAATATCTTCCAACCATTAAAATAATATATTTATCCTTTAAAGCTTCTGGTTTAGCAACTTCCTTTTTCACAAAAGCGCTGCTTACTCCATTAGAAATTACATGTAGGTTTGCTGTATATCCATGCGCTTTTAACTGGTCCGCAATCATATTAGAAGGACAATGCACATGGTTAAATTTATTATAAAATTTCCTAAATTTTTTATAAATCATATCATTTACAGATTTTAAATTATTCATATGCAAGGTTGATGTAATATTTTCAGGCTGAAGATGGAATGCTGATGTAGTAGGAATACCAGCCTTATCACACAGCTTCTTCCCTAAGCGCTGACACCCAAAGGGCAATAAGAAATGCACAACATCGCTTCCCTCAATTGCTTTTTTGATAACCTTTTTATTCTTTTTTGCAAAAATAAAGCCTTGAGATTTAGAAACTTGATATAATACAGGGATCTTGCTAATCCCTAATTCAAATGCATGATCTGGTTCTATATTATCGACAGTTGAAGCTGCAATTTTAACTGTATGTCCATGCTTGATTAGCACTTCTGCAAATCTACGGGTAGTCATAGTCGTTCCGTTTGATGCTTGAGCATAGGAATCAACGATTAATGTAATAACCACAGTACTCACCTCATCTATAAATTCATAAGCATTATATACTATTTACTCACTTTTGACAAGTGAATTTTTATGACATCATAGAAAATGTATGTAAAAAATCACAAAAGAAATTACACATAAGATACTTATCTAATTTAAAGTCAAATGAATCATTTTTAGCACAAGTATAAAATTGCATTTGCAATATCCTGATTTTCTAATATCATATAAGAAACAAGCTTCGTCGTATGACCTTCATAAATATAATCTACATTCTTTTCTACTGCGATTTTATCTAATATATCTTGTATAAGTATAGCCTTAGGATTTTGCATTATTTCTTTAGGAAGGCTTACTAACAAAGGACGAATATGATTTTCTTGAAGTTCATCAATAATCTTACGTAAAGACTTTTCAAAAAAATCTGGATGTTCAATATCATGTTCTCCTAATGCTAAAATACAATCATTATATAGTTCTTTCATAGGAAGGCTTTGAATTAAATGACTAGCACGCTCTATATTCATTCCTTCTAAAGAGTAATTATCAATTCTATAATAGCCTGAAAGCTTTATTACAGATTGTTTAGATGTTGGAATGTACTTTCCATTTTCATATTTTATGTCTTGAAATAAACTACCACCGAATATAGCAATATTCTTTTTCATAATATTAATCCTCGTTTCATCTAGTTTACAATACTAGTTTACTTCAATAGAATAATCTTGTCAAGAGTTTTTTATAAAAAATATTGTAATTTTAAATAATTCGTGATAAAATATCAAATGTGGGGTGAAATCATGAATTCAATTAATGATATTTTAGGAAAATGGTTAGATGATTTAAATCAATTTTCATATAAAGACTATAAGGATCTTCCTGATATAGATTTATACATGGATCAAGTGGTTACATTTTTAGATAAACAGCTTGCAATTTTCCAGACTTCTTCTTTAGATAAGCAGATTACTTCTTCAATGATTAACAACTACGTAAAGGGAGAAGTTGTCAGTGCTCCTATTTCAAAAAAATATAATAGAGAGCATTTAGCGTTAATTCAAGAGGTTTGTACTTTAAAGCAGGTCTTAACAATTGCTGAAGTAAAACAAATTATAGATGAACGTTATCGGAAAGAAGATTTGCCTAAGGATGAAATTTTTGATCATTTTAAATCCTTAGTAAATGATAAAAATAAGGAAGCTATTGAGGCAACAAGGACTTTACTCAATCAAATTGAACAAAATGATCTTAGAGCTTTAACTGATTTATCTGTAGATTTAGCATTGACTGCAAGTGCATATATATCTATAAGTAAACGTATCCTTTTCTTAAATCGCTTATATCAGCAAGATTTAGAAAACAAGAAAAAGGATAAAAATGAAGAGTAGGATTAAAAAAATGGGTATCAAAACCCATTTTTTTAATCGTTATTTGAGGTGGAAGAAAGTTTAACTGTATAATTTGAATTAAACTTTTCCTTTGCCAATCTAGAAATACTAATAAAGTTTGCCTTCGAAAGATCTGTTTGTGTACATACATCTATAACAAGCACTTCATCCTGTAGTAATACCAAAACATCCTCAAAATCTAAGGAAGCCATAATCATTTCTTCTAAAGCAATTTCATCCATTTTAGTTTGTCTTAGAGAAGTAATTTTGGCATTTTCTTCTTCTACTTGAGCAACTGTAAGCGTACCTGATGCAATCTTTGCCTCGGATTCTTGTATAAGGGCTGTAACCTCTTCTATGCTCTTCATTCTAGCCTCTGCAAATTCTGGATTTGTTGTACTTGTGGATAAGCTTGGAGAGCCTACAGGATCAGTTGTCTTATTGGCTTCATGAATATAGAATATGGACATCATGACAACTACAGCTAAAAGTAATATTGGCAATCTCAGTTTCTTTTTCATATACTATTCCTCTCCTATAGTAAAGTATATGAATATGAATTTTAATTTATGCAAACTTTTCTAATACTTTATTCATACGAATGGATTTTTTCCAGTAGCTGCCATATAGATATTCTATGCCAAGGGTTGTAGCCTTTAGAACCTCTTCCTTAGTTGAAACATTGGATAATATAAATGTTATTCCTTTTTCTTTACATAGAGCCTTAAGCTCAATAACAGAATCAAAGCCATTTTGCAAAAGATCATAAATATAATAATCAATTGTTTGTTGATATACATCAAGTAAATTACTTGATGCTACCTTATATCCTAAGCTCTTCAATTTTTTTAATTCTAAAACTGCACCAGATTGATAATAAAAAATTAGGCGTTTTGTTGTCTTATAGAAGTTTTGTTGTGTTTCAACAAAACCACTCAAATTTGTTTCTACTGTTTTTTGACTAAGAGGAACTAAAATCGGAAGATTTGTTTTAGAAACCTCGCCAAGTATCTTTAATTCTTTTGAACAGCAATTAATTACATATTTATCTAGGAGCTCTTCTAGCATTCTTCTTTGAATAACCTTTTTCATATGAGCTAAATCTACCTCAAAGCTATCAAGAGAAATTTGGGCAATATAAGCATAAACCTCTTTTTTACTCAAATTTACTAATTGCTTATATGAAACACCTAAGCGACCATGATCAATAGCTTCACTAATATGTGTAATCAATTGATTTTCCGTAAATCTAATTTTTGAAAGCTCTCCATCATAGTGTGATATATGATGATTTAAATCCTTTAAATTTTTTGTATTAGATAAGGCATCATATGCATAGTCAATGATTTTATTAGGATCATCAATATTAGCATTTTTTGATAATCGATATACACCACAATTGAAAAGAAGCTTTATTCTACTACTTAAAAGATTCACTGCTTTAGAAACTTTTTCAAATGCTTTAAAAAGAAGATGGTCTATACTCCTCTTATCATTCATATCTAAGCACAATATAGCATAACGATCATAACCCAAATGATATATTTTCACTTGAAAAGTAGTTAAAAAATAACTTTGCATCTGTTCGGCTATAGCTAATATAAGCTGTTTTGCAGTATTAATACCATATAGCTCCTCATAAAGCTTAAAATCATGAACATCAAAGATAGCCAAGCTTAGCTTCCGATTTTTCATTACTTCCTTTAAATCTAAACCAAGCTTTAGTTCTGTTTCCAGCTTGCTAATTGGATTAATAAAGGCAATTTCATAAAGCTCCTGACTTTTTTCTTTATTTTTCTGATTGTCCTCGATTAAAGAATATAAAGAAAGAATTCCATTTTCATAAGAAGGGAAAAAGGTTTCTTTAATTTCAATATATTCTTGATTTTTTTTATACCGATACTCAATGGATTGATCTTTAGACAAATATTTATAAATATCTTCTATCATAGCTTCATATCTACCTAAATCAGAGGCATGAATATGAGATTTAAAATCCTGTTCAGTAATATCTTCAAATCCACCTAAAATGGATTTTGCTTGGCTAGAAAGATGAATATGACCTTCCATCAATTCCTTAATACCCGAGGTCATATGCTCATAAATGAAAAACATTTTTTTATTAGAAGCACGAATTTCATTTTGCATAAGCTCATTTGATAAAACTCTGAAAAGCATTTGGGAAATAAGCTTCAAAGTCTCATATACTAAATCCTGGTCTAAAAAAGGTTCATAAGCCCAAAAAGCAATCGATGCAAAGGAAGTGTCTTCCTTCAAAAGAGGAATGGCAATACCATAGGGTATATCTATAAATTGTTCTTGGGTTACAATGTTTTTTAGACCAGCTGTTGAATGCCTGTCTAAATAAATTTCCTGTTCTTGGGAAATAGCTAACATATTTATAGTATCGCTAGCTTTATCATAATCAATATGCTTATCATATGCTCTTTCTTTTTTGTAATGAAGTCCATTATAGCCCCTGTCATAATATAATAGATACGCTTCTTCAAAGGGAATAAATTTAGATAGTTCAATTAAAGCAAGTCTAAAAATTTCACGAAACTTAATTGAAGTATCCAAATTATTTATGACAGAAAAAAGCTTTTCTAATTTTGTATAATTTTTAGAAACATAAACCTCATGAACATTTTTTGTTAATTCGTGAAGATTTGGAATCACCTTTGGAATAGCTTGATAATCATCATCAATAAGGGCTTCCTTAACTTTTGGCACAATGATTCCAGTTCTAGCTGATTCGAGTTTAGTTAAAGCCTTCTTCTTAGTTTGGCTATACTCATGGACTAAATTTTCATAGCGCATTTTAGGAGAAATTGAATTGGTTTGCGTATATAATTCTAAACTAGCTTTACAAAAAGCTAAGGCTGTTGGAGTAGATACATCTTGCAAGTATTCTTCGTTTTCACTTTCAACTTTACCTGCTTGTCGATAATCCTTACTTTCAATATAGGCTTTTAATAGCAAAGTAGCTACTAAGACTTTAGTTTCAGGTTCTAAATTGTATTCATTTAAAATTCTATTTCCTTCGCAAATAACTTTTATATAGTTTCCTTCCGAATATGCCATATCTAATTTTTTATATTCAACTTCTATTAATTTATTTGTATTTAGTGTTTCTTGATAAATTTTTTCAAGCTTAGGTATAATTTCTAAATAGGAAGTAAAATCATGGACCTCATAATAAATATCTGCAAGACATTCATATGCCCAGCAAGACTCTTCTGCTGTCAATATTTCATTAGAAAAATTTTTCAATTCTCCTATAGCACGATTGTAGTCATGTTTTGCAATAGCAAGCCTAATTTCATCCTTTGTATTCAATAATAAATTAGAAACCTTTAAATGCTTTTTCTTTTCATCAATATATTTTCTAGTTTGATCAAACAGCTTAACATCTAAGGTGATGTCTATAATTGCATCACAAATCGTAATAACCTCTTGATCACCTAACTTTGGAAAATCATTTACAAAGCTATATAAGGCCTTTAATGCATCGTTTGTTTTCCCTAAAAAATGAAATATAATATTTTTATAAGCAAAGGCTTTATAATAGTCTAAGCTTTTCTTATTACAGCCTGCCAAAAATAAATCTATTTTTTTAATAGATTGCGTCGTCTTATCTAGTTGTAAGATTTCATTTAAATACATATAAATCACCACCGATGCTTTATTCTTTTTAATTTCCCATTTTGATGAAGTTTAATTTCTTCTTCATTTATTTCAATATAGCCTGAAGGATAGCTCCCAGGATTTAAAAATAAAATTCCTTCCTCTTGAAAACAAATCTGCTGATGCGTATGCCCAAATAATGTAATATTGGCTCCCATTTCTAGAGATTTATAGATGAGACGATTCAAGCCATATTTTACATTTTCCCGATGACCATGAGTAACAAATATCTTTTTCCCATAAAGAGAAAAGAATAAATAATCTTCGCCAAAGAAATCACAGTTCCCTCTTACAAAGAATACCTGATTCTTTGTAAGAGAGGTAAGACAATTCCCATAATCACCACAATGAATTACTACATCATATTTCTTATAGTCAAGGGATTCTAAGGGAGTATGATGACTATCACTCAAAACTAAAATTTTCATTTGTAAGTTCCTTAAGCTTCTCTATTGCCATAGCACGATGAGAAATTTGATTTTTTATAGAGGGACTAAGCTCAGCCATTGTCTTTTTATACTCTTCAACATAGAAACATGGATCATAACCAAAGCCATTTATACCTATAGGAGCTTCTGTAATTCTTCCTTTACATACTCCTCGTGCTAAAACATATCTACCATCTGGATGATACATACAGATTACACATACAAATTGTGCTCTTCGATCTATAATGCCTTCCATATTTTTAAGTAAGAACTGATTATTAGCAGTTGCATCATGATTAGAAGCATATCTAGCAGAATGAATTCCAGGTTTACCTCCTAGAGCCATAACCTCTAATCCAGAATCATCTGCAATGACAATTCTTCCTGTTTCTTTAGCAACCTGTCTTGCTTTGAGTAAAGCATTTTCTTCAAAGGTTGTACCATTTTCTATAATTTCTTTATCGTAAGCTATATCTTTTAAAGATATTATCTTGCAGGTTGGAAACAAATCCTTAAATTCCTTTAACTTACCTTCATTTCTTGTGGCTATCACAATTGTTCTCATAAATTCCCTCAACTTTTAATTTTATAAGTCAATTTTACCACAAAACATCTATATTATAGAAATAAAAATTAAAATAATTTGTCATTTTTTTATATTAACTGGTTTTCATTTAAAATTATATGAATTTCTTTGTATCCCATAGTCTTTCCAGTTTGAAGTAAAACCTCATGAAATAAGGAAATATTACACAATAAAACAAAATTGTCTACAGTATAATAAACCACCTTACTTTTTACTTCACTTGATAGCAGTGTTATATTCGGATTAGCAGGGGAACTATATCCTATAGGTAAAGTATTTTGGTAGCTTGTGTAGAGCATAAACAAATCTGTTTCATCTATCAGTTCATAATCTATCATCACTTCTTCTATATTAGAAGTTGCACTTTTTATGGCATAGACTGAAGTAGTTTCTATCTGTTCAAAAGAGACTTCAACATTTTTCTTACAAGAACAGCATATCAGCAAAATAACACAAAAACAAAAAAATAATCGTTTCATAAAATCACCGAATAAAAATATGTTCAAATGGTGTGAATTATGCTATAATAGGTATAATTAGGAGGTGGTTAATATGAAAAAAGCCGTATATCCAGGATCATTCGATCCATTTTCTAATGGACACTTTGATATTGTAAAAAGAGCTTCTAAGCTCTTTGATGAACTCCATATTTTAGTATCCTATAATTTAAATAAAGCTACTAACTTCACTAAAGATGAACGTGTTTCAATGATAAAAAAATGTGTTAAAGCTCTGCCAAACGTTATTGTAGATTCCTATGATGGTCTTGTCGTAGAATATTGTAAAGAGCACCATATTGATGTCATTGTAAGAGGTTTAAGAAACTATACTGACTACGAAAATGAATTCAATTTATTTCAGTATAATAGAGATATCTCCCCAAGTATTGAAACAGTTCTTTTTTTACCTTCAACAAAGAATCAATTTGTTTCTTCTTCTGCAATTAAAGAGCTTGTTCGTTTCAATTGTGATATTTCAAAATATGTACCCAAAGAAATAGAAAAGGATATTGAGGAAATTTTTATAAAACAAAGTTGATAAAGCATACATTGATATGATGCTTTTAATCATATAAAATATATCAAAAAAAAGAAAAAGAAATAAGTTAAAGGACATGAAAACAAAATTCCATGTCCTTTTTTAGTGTTTCTTGTAAAAAATATACTTTTATTTACCTTTTCAATAATTTAAATAAATCTGGCGTGATGCCTTTATCCTTTAGCATTTTAATAATTTTATCCTCTTGTTCTTTAGATAAAGTCTTATTAGCTAGGCCACACCCTTTACGAATGATTTGTCGTAAATTATCTTCATCATTTAAATCTAATGTCGAAGCCTCACTTACAAGCTCATACATTGCCTCTTGATTTATATTTGATCTTGCTATCAAATCAATTATACTCTTAAAATCCATTTAAAAATCCTCCCAAAATTAATATATGAGAGGACATTCGTTTAGTTGACTAGGATAATATAATTACTTCTTCTTTTAAACTTCTACTTAAGAGATTTGACAAAGCATCTTTAGCAGTACTTTCGTTTTTTATCACTTGATGTGCTGCTGAAATAATAGGAAGCTCAAGGTTGTACTTTAAACCAATTTGATACGCTGCTTCAATTGTTTTAATACCTTCAACGGTTTGTGTCATAGAGGCTAAGGCTTCCTCAACTGACATTCCTTGTCCTATTTTTAAACCACATTGAAAGTTTCTTGAATTCATTGAGGAAGCTGTGACAATTAAATCACCAACACCAGATAAACCATATGCAGTCTCAGTCTTGCCACCTAAGGCAGAAACAATAAGGACAATTTCTCTTACACCTCTGCTGATTAAGAAGGCTCTTGCATTTTCTCCCAAGCCCATTCCAAAGGCCACTCCAGATACAATTGCAATCGCATTTTTAATTGCTCCTGAGGTTTCAACACCAATGACGTCACCTGAGGTATATACTCTTAAATAGCGAGAATTTGAAAATAATGTTTGTACAAATTTTGCATCCTCTTCATTTGTAGATGCAGCAACTAAGGCAGTGAGTTTTCTTAAAATTAGTTCTTCTGCATGAGAAGGACCAGATAAATTGACATAGCCCTTTAAATATTTATCATTAATTTCTTCTTTAACAATCTGACTCACACAATAAGAGGTTTCAGGTTCAATACCTTTACTTACATTAATAAATAAAGCTGCTTTCTTAAGATATGCATTAATCTCCTTAAGGACTGTGCGTGTTACCTTTGTTGGAACACTTAAAAGAATGATATCAGAAAACCTTATAGCTTCTTCTAAGCTTAAGGTAGCTTTAATGCTTTCAGGTATTGTTATATCAAAAAATGGATGTGTATGCTCCTTGTTAATTTTGTCAACAAATATAGGATTGATATCACGAATCAAAACCTCATGATGATTATCAGATAGAACTTGTGCTAAGGTTGTTCCCCAAGCTCCTCCACCAATACAGGATACCTTCATAGTTAATCCCTCTTTCTAAATTCAAATTTTATAGGCGTACCAAAAAAATCAAAGTTTTTACGAATTTGATTTTCTAAATAACGATGATAGGAAAAATGCAAATACTTAGGTTCATTTACAAAGAATGTAAAGGTAGGTGGATTTACACCAACCTGTGATGAGTAATAGATCTTTATTTTTCCACCATTAAATTCACTTGGTGGAAACATAGCTACTGCATCATTAATTACATCATTTAATACAGCAGTAGAAATTCTTCTATTGTTTGCATCATAGGCTTGCTCAATTGCTGGAAATAAGGTGTGTACACGCTTATTATCTAAAGCAGATAAAAATACGATAGGTGCATAGTCTAAATATTTAAATTCTTTTCTTATATCCTCTGTAAAGCGTTGCATTGTCTTAGAATCCTTATCGACTAAATCCCATTTATTCACAACAATAATGCAAGGTCGATTGTATTCTTCTATATACTGTCCAACATGGGTATCCTGCTCTAGAATCCCAGTATCAGCATCTAAAACTAAAAGAACAATATCACTTCTTCCAATTGCATCAATACTTCTTATCACAGAATATTTTTCAACATTCTCATAGATTTTACCACGCTTTTTTAAGCCTGCAGTATCTATTACTACATATTCCTTATCATAAGCCTTAAAACGTGTATCAATTGTATCCCTTGTAGTACCAGCAATAGGAGATACAATAACACGATTATCATTTAATAAACAATTGGTTAAACTAGATTTTCCTACATTAGGTCTTCCAATTAAAGAAAAGTGGATAGCCGTATCTTCAAAGCTTTCTTCTCTTTTTTGGAAATGCTCAATCACTTGATCTAATAAATTTCCTGTTCCAATACCATGAGAGGAGGAAACGGGGATAGGATCTCCAAAGCCTAATGCATAAAATTCATAGATGTTATCCTTAAACTTTTGATCATCTACTTTATTGACTGCTAAAATGACTGGCTTTTTTGTTTGATATAGAAGCTTAGCAATATAAGTGTCATCATTAGTTACACCACTTCTACAATCTGTTAAAAAGACAATGACATCCGCCTCATCCATTGCAATTTCAGCCTGCATCTTTATTTCTGTCAAAAAAGGGGCATCCCCCAATTCGATTCCACCAGTATCGATTAGGAAAAATTCCTTCGATAGCCAGCTGCCCTTAGCATAAATTCGATCGCGAGTTACCCCTGGTTGATCATCAGTAATGGATAATCTTTCGCCAATGATACGGTTAAATAACGTTGATTTGCCAACATTTGGCCTACCAACAATTGCTACCTTTGGCAACATATGATCACCACCTAATTTTAGTTTTTATTTTAAAGCATCCTTTAATACATCACCTAGCGTTAAAGAAGCTTCCTCTTCTTCTAGATATTTTTCATAGGATTTGCGTTCTTCAGATTCAGCTATCCTACGAATAGATAATCTTAAACGCCATTCAGCAGGTTTAATATCAATAATTACAGCTTGAGCTGTATCATCAATATGGAAATAATCCTTAACTGTACCATTTTGATTTTCTGTTAAAGCCTCATTTGCAGGAACAAAACCATCTACACCTAAGGTTTCAACCTTTAAACCATTGTCTGAAACCTCAGTCACTTTAACATCAACGACATCTCCAGTTTTAGCTGTAACTCTTGTCCAAGGGTTATCCATTAAAGCCTTACGAGATAAGGAAATCTTTTCCTTTGCAGGATCTAGCGCCAAAATTGCACATTCTACCTCATCACCAATAATGACAAATGCATTGTAATTATCGTTAGGATTATGGGAATATTCTGATTTATGTAGTAAGCCTTTTACGTTTGGAGCAAGCTCAATTAATAAACCAAAAGGCATTTTATTTACAACTTTACCTTTAACTGTTTGACCAATAGTCACAGTTTTAGCATAAGCCTCATATGGAGTATCAAGTAAAGCCTTACGAGACAAGGTAAGCTTGCCATTTTCTTTAGATAATACCTTAACCTCCATCGTATCTCCTTCTTTAGCAACAGCAGTGATGTCACTAGTGAAGGTATGTGCTAATTGATTGATACGAAGTAAGCCTTGGTTGTATTTAAAACGAATAAATAAACCAAACTTTTCTACCTTAGCAACAGTACCAGATAAAACATCTCCTACCTGAATAGAGTCTAATTCTTGAGCCTTAGCATTTGCATATTCTTCTCTTTCAATCACACGACGAGAAACGACAGCATTTTTTCTTTCCTCATTCACTTCAATGATACGAACCAATAGCTTATCCTTAATTTTAACCTCTTGTGGAGCTTGGCTTAAAGGCATAAATAAATTGTTTCCTTCAAAGTTTACTGTATACCCTTTATTTGGAACTACCTTAGTTACAACAACCTCAATTGCTTCTTCCTTTTCCTTTGCCTCTACTACACGCTTAAAAGCAAGTTTAGATAATTGATTTAAACGAGATAAATAAATATTTTCCTCATTTACTTTGGCAACCTGACACTCAATTTCATCACCAACATTTACAAGACCAATAAAGCTTTCAATTGTCTTATCCTTTGTATAGCAATCTAAATGCATTGTTCCTTCAGTAAATTGGTGAATATCTAAGTAAATTGTCTTATCCTTTACCGTAACTACAGTACCAACAACTTGGTCTCCTACTCTCAATTTCTTAGGTAAACTCAAATCTTCCATTTTAAAATCTTCCATGTTTTCTAACCTCTCATTTATTAAATCTATAATTTTATTTGCTACTTCATCCATTGTTAATTGGGTTGTATCAATTGGAATTGCATCCTCTGCTTGTCTTAGTGGAGCAATTTCACGATGAGAATCTTTATAATCTCTAGAAATGATTTCTTCTAAAATCACCTCATAATCTGCTGAAATTCCTTTTGTTTGAATCTCAGCACAGCGTCTTCTTGCTCTTTCTTCTGCTGTGGCAGTTAAGAAAATTTTCAAATTCGCATTTGGTAACACTACTGTTCCAATATCTCTACCATCCATTAAAATCTTACCTTCTTTAGCAGATTCCCTTTGGTATTTTACCATAAGATCACGTACTGTTTGAAACTTACAGCAGGTGGAAACATTGTTTGTTACCTCACTACTTCTAATTTCCTCAGATACATCTACACCATTTAAATAAATCACATTATTTTTGTAGATGATTGAGGTTTCATTCAAAAAGCAATAAGATGCTTCATCCTCAATATTTACTTTTCTTCTTAATGCTTCTAAGGTCACTGCTCGATACATTGCACCTGTATCAATATGAGTAAATCCTAATTTCTTAGCTACCATCTTAGAAATTGATGATTTACCACTGCCAGCAGGACCATCTAAAGCAACAACAAAATTCCTCATGACTATCCCTCTTTAAACAATCTTAAATATTATATCACATATTTTTACTTTTTTCAATTCTTACAAGCTATATAAAACTTTAATTTCATGAGGTTTCAATGCTCTAAGTTCTCCTTTTGCAAGACCATCTAGAGTAACTCCACCAAAAGAAACGCGTTTTAGTTTTTTTACTGGAAAGCCAATTGCCTCACACATTCTTCTGACTTGCCTGTTTCTTCCTTCTGTAATTGTCAAATTTAGCAAAGTTGATGCATTTGTTCTATCCATTGATAGGACCTCTACTTTTGCACGCTTAGTCATAACCCCATCTAACATAATACCCTTTATCAAATGATTCACAGCTTCTTGGGTTAAAATACCGTCAACTCTTACTTGATATACCTTTTCTATTTCTTTTGCAGAACGAGTAAGCCTGTAGGATAATTTTCCATCATTTGTAATTAATAAAACTCCAGAAGTATCATAATCAAGACGCCCAATAGGAAATAAGCGATGACTTTTTTTAATTTCTTGGGGTATCAAATCCATAACAATTCTTCTTCCATGCTTATCACTTACAGAGGTTATATAACCAGTAGGCTTATACATCACATAATACACCAATTCATCCTTATTTATTTGTTTACCATCAACCTCAATATAGTCCTTGCTTGATACCTTAGTCCCAAGCTCTGTGACTTTGACTCCATTTACAAAGACTCTACCTGCAAGGATGATTTCTTCACATTTTCTTCTTGCTGCAACGCCACATGAGGCCATAACCTTCTGTAGTCGTTCTTTATTATCATTCACGACAATCACCGCTATTGATTTTACCAAAAAAAATAAATAAATACAACTAAGAATGCTATTTTTTCATTTTCTTTCATTCTCTTTTTTACTATGAGGAGGAAAATTATGTTTTTATTTAACATTATTTTGTTTTTTTAAACAGAATAATCCCCACAATCTATTTTCTAAATCTAAAAGTTAAAAAGGTATACTTAACAAATGTCAAATTTTATGATATTATGGTTTTATCTGTTAGGAGATGAAAAAATATGACGTTTTTTGTAGTTACTTTTTCTTAAAAAAGAAGCTTAATAAAAATTACTTTCTTAATATATTTTAACTTAATCTATATATAATTCATATTAACAATTAAGATTTTTAAATTTATCAATAATCGAGGTATTTAAATGAAAAAAGTATCGATTCTCCTTACAAAGCAAAAAGATGGGGAGCAAATATATAAGTGCATAAATAGCCTAGTCAACCAAACCTACCCTAATCTTGAAATCATCATTCTTGATTCTGGATATAAGGACAGCAATAGAAACTATATTTATAGTCAAGCAGCATTGCACGAAAATATATTTATATTCACAAAAAAATATGCACCACTAGCTGTTTTAAGACAATTAGGAATTCAAAAGGCTACTGGTGAATATATTCTTTTTGTCACCCCTAAAACCATTTTGAATCTAAATGCTGTTGATTTATTAATGAAAAACATGATTCAAGCCAAAGCTGATATTGCTATGGGAAGCTTCTTCCATCCCTATTACAAGCAATATCTTAATAATGCTACATTTATTTTAACTGAGCCTAAGGATTTCATTTGTTTTCAAAGAAATTTCATATCAAATATGATGCTTACAACTAAACTATATAAAAAAAGCTTATTTGATGACATAAAGTTTAAAAGCATTTACTTAAATGAAGCTTATCTATATCTAGATTTGCTTAAAAAAGCAAAAATAGTCGTAACTACTGAAAAAATTTTATTCTCCACAACTGAGTTTTCTAATTATTTTGAGCAAAAAAGATTTTGGGAAAATTGTCAAAGCTTTTGGTATCTAGGCCAAAAAAGTTTAGAGTATCGGAAAAATTTTTATAATAAAAATAAAAAGCTCCTTCCAAATATAACTGCTACAGAATTTCTCAATTTAGGGTATTTGGATTATTTAATATGGGAGCTTTTATCTTATGCAAAGCATAATGCTACAATTGAAGCATTGACTATGGAATTATACCATGTTTGGAAGGAAGAATCCTTCAAAAGTGCACTTGAAAAATTACAAATGAAGGGATTAGTTTGGAAAAAATTGAATGAAGATGAACTTTTAGCTCATTGCATATTATATGCAGATCTATTAGTAAAAAAAATATCCTTTTTACAAGATGATATTGCACAAATTTCTGTTATGAAACTATGCTATATGCTATTTGTTAAAATCTTTTTTAAACAAAATGGACAATTAGATGGACAATGTTTTCTATGTGAAATAAGAGAGGAACTGACTCTTAATGAATCTAAGGAAGCAAAATATATCAATGGATTAAATTTATAAAATTACTTAAGAAAATAAAGGAATAGAACTAAACAACATAAAAAGCAGACACAGTCACTGATTAACCCAACAACATAAGCATGCCTTGTTTTTCTAATGCCTATGCTACCAAAATAAAGTCCCATAACATATACAGTTGTGTCACTTCCTCCTTGTAGTATAGAAGATGCCATACCTGCTTTACTATCTGGACCATAATCTTTAAAAATTTGTAACATAATAGATAAGCTTGCATGAGAGGACGCTGGCCTAAATGCCCCTTGGACAAAAAGCTCATTAGGAATGGTTACAGTACGAATCAAATCATTTAATATTCCACTAGCCTTAAAAACATTCACAGCTACAAGCATACACAATAAATAAGGAAATATGGTAATTCCTTCTTTCATTTGATATTTAGCTCCATCAATAAAGGAATCATACACATTTGTCTTTTTTATAACTCCATAAATTAAAATGATTAAAATAAAGCCTATGATGAAATAATAGCTAATGTTTTCCAAATTTTCTCACCAACCGATCCATTAAAATAGAAAAAATAGTTGTAATCGTTGATATGATTAAAACATATGGAATAATGCTTACTGGATTTTGACTACCATATTCTTTTCTTAGGGAAATCAAAACTGTAGGAATTAAGCATAATCCTGAGGTATTAATCAGCAGGAATGTGATCATTTCATTAGAAGCCACGTCTGAATTTCCATTTAGATCATCTAAGCTTTTCATAGCTTTCAGACCAAAAGGAGTTGCAGCCGAGCCCATAGAAAGCAGGTTGGCTACTAGATTTAAGCTGATGTATTGCATTGCTTCACTTTTTCGGTCAAGCCTCTTAAATAGAGGGTGTATAATAATAGATACATAATTTGTAATGACCTCTAATAATCCACTATTTTTGCAAATTTCTAGCATTCCACCCCAAAAAATCAAAAGTGCATATATATCTGCAAATAATAATAATGCGCTTTTTGGAGTAGCAAGCATTGCCTCTACTACCACACCTACTCTTCCTGTAAAGCACGAATAAATCATTCCTATCAAAAAGATTAAAACAAAGATGATATTAATCATAGCAAAATCACCTAAAACATTATATGAAATATATATTTTTTTTATGTTTTCTTTTCAATTGTTCTAATCTGTGGTAAAATAGTTTCAATAAAAGGAGGAAAATGAAATGTATCAAGAATACGCATGGAAAAAATATGATGGAAACACATTAGCTGAACTAAATCAGTTTTCAGAAAATTATAAAGCTTTTATAAGTGAATGTAAAACTGAACGTCTTTGTGTTAAAAAAAGTTTAGAGCTTTGCAAAAAAGAAGGCTTCAAAGATTTAAAAGATGTTAAGGAATTAAAGCCTGGGGATAAGGTGTACGCAGTAAATAAAAATAAAAATATTGCCGCTTTTGTTATTGGTGATGAGCCTCTAACTGAAGGCCTAGCAATCTTAGGAGCTCATATTGATTCTCCTAGAATGGATTTAAAACAAAACCCACTTTATGAAAGTGATACTTTTGTTTATTTAGATACACACTACTATGGAGGAATTATAAAATATCAATGGGTTACAATTCCTTTAGCATTATATGGAGTAGTAGTAAAAAAGGATGGTACTACTGTTTCTATCTCTTTAGGGGATAACGAGAATGATCCAGTCGTTGGAATTACTGACCTTTTACCACATTTAGCAGCTGAAAAAATGCAAAAAGCCGCTACTAAGGTAATTGAGGGTGAAGGTTTAGATCTTCTTATTGGTTCTATTCCTATGGCTGATGAAGATAAGGAACCTTCTAAAAAAGCCATTCTTAATTTATTAAAAGAAAAATATGGAATTGAGGAAGAGGATTTCGTATCTGCTGAAATTGAAGTTGTGCCTGCTGGTAAAGCAAGAGATTTTGGTTTAGATCGTTCTATGATTGCAGGATATGGACATGATGATAGAGTCTGTGCTTATACTTCTTTAATGGCTTTATTAGATACACCTAAATGTAAAAAAACTACTTGTGCTGTTTTAGTTGATAAGGAAGAGGTTGGTTCTATCGGTGCTACTGGTGCTTCTTCTAAATGGTTTGAAAACACAATTGCCGAATTGATTTCAAAACGAGAACCTTACAATGATTTAAAGCTAAGAAAAGCATTAACTAATTCAGTGATGCTATCTAGTGATGTGTCAGCTGCCCTAGATCCACTCTATGCTTCTGTTATGGAACGCAAGAATTCTGCATTTATTGGAAAAGGGATTTGCTTTAATAAATATACTGGCTCTAGAGGAAAAAGTGGATGTAATGATGCCCAGCCTGAATTTATTGCTAAACTAAGAAAAATGATGGATGACAATGAGGTAAATTATCAAACCTCAGAGTTAGGTAAGGTAGACCAAGGTGGTGGTGGTACAATTGCCTATATACTTGCTAACTACAATATGAGTGTAATTGATGCAGGCGTACCTGTTCTATCTATGCATGCACCTATGGAAATTGTTTCTAAGGTAGATGTATATGAAGCATACTTAGCTTATAAAGTATTTTTAAAAAATGCATAATTAAAGAGGCTCTAAAACCTTTTTTCAAAAACTAGGTTTTAGAGCCCCTTTTTCTTTTGTTTATGTTTTATAAAAAATAATATTTCAATATATATTTCTCACTAGCATAATAAAACGATTGAATGATTAATTATTTCTCATAAACTAATTCTATATCTGTCCTCTTGGATAACTTTTTATAGCATAACCCTATATAAATCCCCAATAAAACAAATGCCACACATATAATAAGCAATGCATAAAAATAGTTGAAATATATATATTTTACTGAACAAATATTATTTGTGATAAATATATTATTTATATAAACTATAATTCCTGGCAAAACAGCTAAAGAAATTAAAAAAGCTATAAGTATTGCAAAGAGATTGTCAAAAATCAAAAGAATGTTTATGCTCTTAATGGATAATCCTATAGTCCTTAAAATTCCAATTTCTCTTTTCTTAGTAGATATACTATTATTGATTAATGATAAATCATATAAAATAAGGATGACAAGAACTAAAATACTTACTAAACCAAAGCATCCAAATAAAAAATGCATCATAGAATTCATTTCATAAAGCTGCTCACTTAAATGAGTGAAATGCATATATTCTATACTTTCTAATTTCTTTATTTGATTAACAGATGGTCTTATTACAGTAATACCATATCTATCATTTTTTTTAAAAGCAATTAAATCTCGATATATTTTTTCTGATACTAAAATTTTTTCATCTAATCCCTTTACAAATACTTCGTATTCATCCGTTGCACCTGCAAAGATTATTTTAAACCTTTTTTCAATTTGCTCTTCTGGATTCAATCCATAATCCGATAAAAAATCTCTAGTTAATATAATTTCATTTTCCTTTAGCTGTTCATTTTTATCTAAATAAAAATCATATGTTCGAGAGGAAGAGGAATGAAGAGTAGAACAAACATCAATTCCAAGGTTTCCTATTTCAAAATCATAATACTCTTTGATTTTTTGATATGTTGCTTTATTACATTCTATAAAACTCAAACTTTCATTTAAATCCCTATTATATATATTATACTTTATATTTATATCTACAATTTCAGAAATTGTACACGAATATCTATGAATTTCCACTTTCATACCAATTAAATCTTGTAATGTATAATCCGTTACATCAAGAATCTTATTTGCCAAATAAGAGCTAATTGCAATCATTCCTGTTGGTATTTCTTTAGTGGAAGTAAAGTAATCAGTGATATGAATCCTTCTAATATCTACATTAAAATTCGAACCCTTTGACATAGAATAAAATGTATTGGTTAGTAATGCTTTATTTTCTATAAAGCTTGTCTCATCCTCAATGTCTTCAATAGTTTTTTTGCATATCATAGTTTCTTCTGTTGGAAAAAAGTCAATCCATTCTAATGACATCTCATCGAATGTCTTCTTATAAGAATTGTGCGCACTATTAGTCACAAATGATAAGCTGAGTAAAATTGTAATAAAAATAATGAGTAGCAATAAAGTATTAATAATAAATCTACCTATTGAACATCTTATTCTTTTAATAGAAATTATAAGAGCAGTTTTTAAAGATAAGTGAACAATGTTATTTGATTCTAATAATTTATGGCTAGATTCATAGGTCGTGCCTTCAATTTTTACAATTCGACCATAATCTAAATAAATAATTTGATCTGCGATTTTTTTAAATAATTCTTCATTATGTGAAACTACAACGACTAACCTATCCTTTGCTATTTCCTTTAACAATTCGGCGACTAATATGGAATTCTCTTTATCTAAATTTCCAGTTGGTTCGTCTGCAAAGATGACCTTCTTTTCTAATAATAAAGCTCTAGCAATCGATACCCTTTGTTTTTGTCCACCACTCAAATCATAAATTTTCTTATTTAATGGCAAGTCATCGAGATTTAATCTTTTAAGGACATTATTTATTTTTTCATCAGTCGTTTTGATAGCTAAAGATAAATTTTCTTTAATTGTTAAATCATCTATCAATTGATAGTCCTGAAAAACAAAAGAGGCATCAGTTTTTTTTATACCTGTTATACTGCCTGAAGTTAATGTGTCTAGACCTGATAAACAATTTAATAAACTTGTTTTTCCACAGCCTGATTGTCCTAAAATAATTACTAAACCTGTATTATTAAATTTTAGATTGACGTCTTCAAAAGCACATTTTACTTCTGCCTTTGTCGTATAAACTTTTTTTGCATTTTTAACTTCTATCATTATTTTTTCCCCTAAAAAAATTTAGTTGTCTATATCATATTTTTTTTGGTAGTTTTCACTTAAGGATTCATAACCTGTGCAACCAAATATATGGCATGAAAACTTTTGAATAGCACCTTTGAATTGAATTTGAAAATGTAAGGCTTTTTCTAACTCTTCTGTATAATCTTCTAGTTCATATACAACAATTGTGTTTAAAAAGAAATCTCCTCTGTAGGGATAAGCATTATTTAATTTCTTGTCACTCTTTTTTACAAAGGTTAATTTAGAGGTTAGTGAACTATCATCGCTAGAAGCTATATAGTTGACATTTCCAATACTATAATTAGTAGTCCACTGGACACCAAATGATAAGCTTTGTTCATTATTTTCGGTAACTTCTATATTGCTTGAAGAAACATTAGTGCTTGTAGAATTTTTCAATCCAATACCTAGCGAAACTGAGTTGGATTCAGTTGAAGTATTTTCTCCGAAAAAATCACCTAGTGGAGCATATTTTCTTAACTTCAATTTTTGTGAAGAACTATCCATAATTCCATCAACTTTTAGTTCCATATAATCATTAACCATTCTATAATATCCATTTTTCAAAGAATTAATATTAGAACTCACTTTAGTTTTAACTAAAACAAAATAAAACATTGATCTACTACGTTTCTTTTTATAAATTGCAGACCACATATCAATATTACCATATTCCCATGTTGTCCCCGAAATTTTTTTAGCATTTTCATCCTCAGCAACTACATATTCCAAATCAATTATATCAAAGTTTTCATCTGATGTAGATTTATTTGAAGCATAAGTTCTAGTAGTAAAACACATAAAAAAAACTAATAAAAAACTTAGAAATATTGTTATCTTTTTCATTTCATCTTTTTCTCCCCTTTTACTAATCTTTTTAAAAGCTAAAATGCAAACAAAAAGACTGATACCTCATGTTTATTATTACACATTATTATTGTAAAAAAAATGTCGAATTTTACAAAAAAAGGTAGAAAATGTGTATTACCTTGATATTTTTAGTTTAATCCAGTCATCTGCAAAATCTACCCATTTGGCAACATAAGGATTTTCTAATTCTTTCTTTCCTTCACTTGAATCAGAATTGGCAACTGAAAGACCATGTGTCCCAAATGGAAATAGGTGGTATTCTACGTTTCCTTCTGCTTTTCTATAGGCTTCGATTAACCGTAAGGAATTCTCAACAGGAACAGATTGGTCTGTATAGGTCCCCCATAAAAATAAATCAACTGTATTTTCTTTAGTCACTTGTGTTTCTAATGAAAGATATTTTCTTAAAGATAAATCATTGACATTTTCCCTCAATAATAGTTCAAAAGAGGCAAGATGTGCACAAGAAGAATCAGCAGTTATGACAGGATATCCCAAAATTAATAAATCTGGCTTTATGCCATAAGGATAGTCTTTATAGTGAAGAGTATACTCTAGTAAGCAATGCCCACCCGCAGAAAATCCTAATCCAATAACTTTCCCTACTCTTGAATCTTTCTTGATTTCGTCTAAAGCCTTACCTACATATGTACTAGGCAAAGGATAAGCATCTTCTATAGTTTCTCTATAATTTACAACAACAGCGTGATAGCCACGCTTTAAAAATTCTTCTACTACTGGTTCTGATTCTCTAGGTGAAGTATATTTATATCCTCCACCTGGACAAATAAAAATAGTAGGTCGTGTCTTTTCATCTAAAAAGTAAGTTCTATAATAATTTTTGGTTTCGAGTATATACTTTTTTTCCATAAGTTATCCCTCTAATATATCTTGAATTTCTTTTATTTGACTATGCTTTTCTTCTTTTTCTTTTTCATCTTTTATTTGAGGTATTATAGAAGACAGTAAGTCAAGCTTCTTTTGATAGTATTTTATAAATGCTTCTGGTTTTATTTTTCTAAGATGTGGTCCATACATAATATCTAGTTGATTATAGTTTGAATTTCCTTTTTCAAAAACAAGAATTTCATAATACTTACCATGATCATATAGTGCATCCTCAGCAATAAGAGTAAAGCCATTTGAAAATAAAAGGCTTCGAACGAGGTAGGTATCACTGTTAGCTTCTATAATAAGCTTCTTATTTTTTAATTTAGGTAAAGCTCTTTTCAATATATCACATATTAGGATACCACCCATACCAGCAAGTATTGCTGTATCAAAAGAATCTTTTTCTATAGCAACAAAGCCATCCGAAAGGATGGTCTTAATTTGCATATCTAAATGATATTCCTCAATCATTTTTTTAGCATTAAGTAGTGGTCCTTTTGCAACATCAGCAGCAATCCCTTTTTCTACACCATATTCTAAAATTGCATAAATTAAGGCATAAGCATGGTCACAGCCAATATCACAAACCACTTTACTTCCCTGACAAAAGGAAGCAATTTTTTTTATACGCTCCATACTAATGCTTTGTCATGAAATCCTTTAGCTTACGGCTACGGGAAGGATGCTTTAACTTACGAAGAGCTTTTGCTTCAATTTGACGAATACGCTCTCTAGTAACATTGAATTCTTTTCCTACTTCTTCGAGCGTTCTTTGCCTCCCATCAACTAATCCAAAACGCAAGCGTAGTACACGTTCTTCACGCTCTGTTAAAGTAGCTAAAACATCATCTAATTCTTCACGAAGCTTCATTTTTGCAGTGTATTCATATGGATCTAAAGCATAAGGATCCTTAACAAAATCGCCTAGATTAGAATCCTCTTCTTCTCCTACTGGAGATTCTAAAGAGATTGGCTCTTGAGCAATTTTTTGAATTTGCTGAACCTTTTCAACAGAAATACCCATACGGTCAGCAACTTCTTGTGGAGATGGTTCTCTAGATAATTCTTGAACTAGCTGACGCTGAATACGAACAAGTTTATTGATTGTTTCAACCATATGTACAGGAATACGAATCGTTCTTGCTTGATCTGCAACAGCTCTAGTGATTGCCTGACGAATCCACCATGTAGCGTAAGTAGAAAATTTAAATCCCTTTTGATGATCAAACTTATCTACTGCCTTAATCAAACCCATGTTTCCTTCTTGAATTAAGTCTAAGAATTGTAATCCTCTTCCTAAATAACGCTTTGCGATAGAAACAACTAATCTTAGGTTTGCGTTAACAAGCTTATCCTTTGCCTCATCAGCAGCATCACTAATTTCTAATAGCTTTTCATATTCTTCAACAGAAATCGTATTTTGGTCATCTGCCTCAATTTCTGCTAGACGTGCTTTGGCTTCACGTCCATCTACAACTTGTCTAGCATATACTGTTTCTTCATCTAAGGATAACAAAGGAATTTTACCAATATCCTTTAAGTACATACGTACAGGGTCATCTACTTTTACAGAAGCTGGTAATTGATCAAATGTAGATACATCAATTTCTTCAATATCATTTAAGTTTGTTGGTTCTTTTTCATCAAAGCTATCTAATGAGATATCCTCATCTATATTAATTTCTTCCTTCGTAAGTTCCTTTACAATATTGTCATATTCTTCAGATTCTATAGAATAATATTTTATAATTTCCTTGGATTGTACCGACCCTGTTTTCTTTCCTATTTCAATTAACTCTTTTAAAATTTGTTCAAATTCCATGCTTTACTTCCTCCTGTTAGACATAGATTTTTTTTTATTTTCAAATTTTTCAGCAAGCTTCTTCTTTTTAAGCTCCATATTGTTTGTTGATTCAATAACCATCGACAAGTTTTGATTTGAAACCTTATAATGCATATCCTCCATTTTTCTTAGGATGCATTCTAAATCTTCATCACTATAGGGTTCAACAGAACCTCTTAAAATATCTAAGTTATTCAAATATGTTGTTTTTTGTTCTTCTGACAAAAGAGAACAAAATAATTGATCATCAAATTCTTGATACATCATATAGTAATTGTTTACCAACTGACTCCAAATCCCTTGATTTACTGGACTAAAAGCATCCATAA
>JAMPGQ010000021.1 GCA_023663825.1 Anaeroplasma bactoclasticum | reverse complement strand
AAAAAAGAGGCCTTTGGGCCTCATAAGGTGAAAAATTTATTTTTCACTTTTGTTCCTTCCTAAAACTATTTTCTGTTCCATTTAATAGCCGTTTATAATTTTTAATGTGTTTAATTAATATCATCATTGCAAGTAAAGTATATAAGATAACCAAGATTAAAGAGGGCTTCGCAATGAAATATAGACCGAAATTTGTAACATTTTGAACGCCAAAGGCATATAAAAGCCAAGCTGTTATAATTACAGTAAATGTGGCGCCAGTAGAGGCTAAGGAAACATATTTGGTTGTGAAAAATATTCCTGCAAAAACAAAAAGACAGGCAATTGCGGGAATAGGAGTTAAAAATAAGACAACACCTAATGATGTAGCTACAGCCTTTCCCCCCTTAAAATTTAAGAAAATAGAGAAGGAATGTCCTAAAATTGCGGCCGCTCCATAGAAGAAAGGGTCTATTTGACTAGGATTTACCCAACAATTTGTAACTTCTAAAATTTTTAATATAATTAAGATAAATGGTCCTTTTAATACATCAAAGAAGAAAACAAGAAAGCCCACTTTTTTTCCTAAAACACGTATAGCATTTGTAGTGCCAATATTTTTACTTCCATACTCTCGAATATCCTTTTTACAAATAAGCTTCCCTAATAAAACACCAAAAGGAATAGAACCAATTAGATAAGCTAGAATAAGGAAAAGTATACTAATAACGATATCTAAAGCCTGCATATCATTTGTATAGCTTTTTAAAGCTATCCTCCTTAGTTATAATTATATAATTTTTTTTCTTCTAAGTCAAAGAAAATGCATTTCGAATTCTTGAGAAAAATGTAATTTTATGATATGATATATATGATATTTAAAAAAAGGGTGATTATTCATGGCAGCAAATACTTACAATGACGATTCCATAACCGTTTTAGAAGGTCTAGAACATGTACGTAAGCGTCCTGGTATGTATATTGGTTCCACGGATGAACGTGGATTACACCATTTAGTATGGGAAATTGTAGATAATGCAATTGATGAGGCATTATCTGGATATGGTAGAGAAATTGTTTTAACTATTAATCATGATAACTCCATTACGGTTTCAGACCAAGGACGTGGCGTTCCTTGTGGCAAGCATGCAACTGGGAAAAATACAATGGAAGTTATTTATACAAAGCTAAATGCCGGTGGTAAATTTGGTGGAAATGGCTATAAGACCTCAGGAGGTCTTCATGGTGTAGGTGGATCTGTAGTAAATGCACTATCTACCTTTATGGAGGTTACCTCTATGCGTGAGGGTAAAATCCATAGAATGCGTTTTGAAAAAGGTGGAACAATTGTAGGACCATTAGAGATTTTAGGAGATACAAAAAAGACAGGTACGATTGTAACCTTTAAACCAGATCCAGAGGTTTTTTCAACAACACTTTATAACTATGAGACAATTAAAACACGATTAAGAGAAAGTGCGTTTTTAATTAAAAATTTAAAGATGGTTTTAATTGATAAAAGAAGTGGTAAGTCAGATACCTTTATGTATGAAAATGGTATTTCTGAATATGTTACCTTCCTAGATGCAAATAAGCATCCAGTTCATCCTGTAGCTTATTTTGAAGGTGTTTATGAAACTATTGAGGTTGAAGTTGCCTTACAATTTGTGGATACCTATAGTGAGACAATCGTATCTTTCGTAAACAATGTACGTACCTCTGATGGTGGTTCTCACGAAACAGGCTTTAAGTCTGCGTTAACAAGAGCCTTCAATGACTATGCGAAAAAATTCAATTTATTAGGTAAAATTCAAGCCTTAGATGGTACAGATATCCGTGCAGGTATGACTGCGGTTGTATCTGTAAGAATTACAGAAAACTTACTTGAATTTGAAGGACAAACTAAGGGTAAACTTGGTACACCTTTAGCTAAGACAGCAGTAGATATGGTTTTATATGATAAACTTTCCTTCTATTTAATTGAAAATAAAAGTTTATCAGAATCAATTGTAAAAAAGGCTATTAAGGAAGCAGAGGCTAGAGAAGAAGCAAGAAAGGCTAGAAATCAAGCTCGTTTAGATAAAAAAGATAAGAAGGAAATGAACCTTTCTACAAAGCTAGCTCCAACAAGTGAAAAGAATAAAGAAATCAATGAATTATATCTAGTAGAGGGAGACTCAGCAGGTGGTTCTGCTAAGCAGGGCCGTGACCGTAAATATCAGGCAATTCTACCCTTACGTGGTAAGGTATTAAATACAGAACGTGCAACTGCAGATGCTGTGCTTAAAAATGAAGAAATTGCAACAATGATTTATACCATAGGTGCGGATTATGGTAGTGCCTTTGATTTGAAGAAATGTAACTATAAAAAAATCATTATTATGACCGATGCAGATGATGATGGAGCTCATATTCAGGTTTTACTTCTAACCTTCTTCTTTAGATATATGAGACCTTTAATAGAAGATGGAAGAGTTTATATAGCTTGTCCACCACTATTTAAGATTACAAAGCGTGGTAAAAAAGAAGAAATCATCTATGCTTGGACAAATGAAGAAAAGGATCAAATCCTTGCAAAATGTAATACTCAAACTCTTGTTCAGCGTTACAAAGGCTTAGGTGAGATGAATGCTGAACAGCTTTGGGATACAACAATGAATCCAGAAACAAGAAGTCTAATTCAGGTGAAGCTAGAGGATTTGGCTGAGGCTGAAACGGAAATAGATATCTTAATGGGAAATGATGCAATGCGTCGTAGAGACTGGCTTGAAAACCATGTTCAGTTTACATTAGAGGAAGTATAGGAGGGTATTATGGCTAAGAATATTAAGGACAAATTAGATAAATTTCTAGCTGAAACCTTCCAAGAATCCAAGCTAGAGGATGTTGTTGGAGATCGTTTTGGAAGATACTCTAAATACATTATCCAAGAACGTGCCATTCCTGATATAAGAGATGGCTTAAAGCCTGTTCAAAGACGTATCTTATACGCAATGAATGAACTTAAAATTACAGCTAATGCTCCATATAAAAAGTCAGCTCGTATCACTGGTGAGGTAATGGGTAAATACCACCCTCATGGGGATTCCTCTATTTATGAAGCTTTAGTACGTATGAGCCAAAGCTGGAAGATGGGAGTAAGCTTAATTGATATGCATGGTAACAATGGTAGTATGGATGGCGATGGTCCAGCTGCTATGCGTTATACCGAAGCCCGTATGAGTAAGAATGCTGAATTCTTACTTAAGGATATTGATAAAAATACAGTTCCTTTCATTCCTAACTTTGATGAAGAGGAAGTAGAACCAACCGTATTACCTGCGAAATTCCCTAACCTTTTAGTTAACGGCTGTATGGGTATTTCCTCAGGCTATGCTACCTATATTCCTACACATAACTTTAATGAAGTTATTAATGCCACTATCGCAAGACTACAAAATCCTGAAATGACTTTAGATGATTTACTTGAAATTATGCCAGGACCAGATTTTCCAACAGGAGGCATCATTTTAGGTACAGAAGGAATTAGGGAAGCCTTCCTTACTGGGGCTGGGGCTGTTATTGTTCGTTCAAAATATACTCTAGAGGATATGGGCAATGGCTGTAAGCGTGTTGTTGTTACAGAGATTCCTTATGACACTATAAAATCTAAAACGGTTGAAAAGATTGAACAGCTTCGTATGGATGGTAAAATTCCTGATGTTGCAGAGGTAAGAGATGAGTCTGGTCGTGAAGGATTAAGAATTTCAATTGATTTAAAGAAAAATGCTAATGTATCTGCCATCATGGCATACCTATTTAAAAATACTGATTTACAGGTTTCTGTGAATTATAATATGGTATCTATTTGTGAGAGAAGACCAATGCGTTTGGGTGTAATTCCTATTTTAGATGCTTATATTAATCACTACAAGCAGGTTGTTACCAATCGTACCAATTTTGATTTGATTAAAGCTCGTAAAAGACTTCATATTGTAGAAGGCTTAGTGAAGATGATTTCTATACTTGATGAGGTCATTAAGACAATCCGTGCTAGTAAAAATAAGGCCGATTCTAAGCAAAACTTAATTGCTCAATTTGACTTTACTGAAGAACAAGCTGAGGCTATCGTAATGATGCAATTATATAAGCTTTCTAATCAGGATATTACTATCCTAATGGAAGAGGATAAAGAGCTTCATGAAAATATTGCTACATATGAAAAAATCTTAAGCTCTGAACGTGAGCTAATTAAGGTTATCATAAAAGAGTTAACTGAAGTGGGTAAGGCAGTAAGTGTAGAGCGTAGAACAGAAATTGATAAGGATGCTTCAACTACAATCAAATTTGATGAGGCTGATTTAATTTCTAAAGAACAAGTAATGATATCTATTTCTCGTGATGGCTATATGAAGCGTGCCTCAATTAAGGCCTTCAATGCTGCAAGAACCAATGGTCTAAAGGAAAATGATGCAGTACTATATCTAGGAGAGGTTTCTACATTAGATACTTTGCTTATCTTTACATCCTTAGGCAATTTTATTTACTTGCCAGTTCATAAGATTTTAGAATGTAAATTTAAGGATGTTGGTACTTACATTAATAGTGTAGTAGCCATTGCTCCTAAAGAAAAGCTTATTCGTTGTTTTGTAGTTTCTAAATTTAATACGGGACAGACGGTTTTATTATGTACTGCAAAGGGTGCAATGAAGCAAACCTTACTTTCAGAGTTTAATATAAATCGTTATACAAAACCAGTTCGTGCAATGAAATTAAGTGGAGATGATACACTTGTTTCAGCTGATATTATCGATAATCCATTAGAAATATTAGTCTTTACCAAAAACTGTGAAGGCCTACGCTTTAGAGCAAATGAAATTTCCTTATATGGGTGTAATGCTGGTGGTGTGAAAGCTATCAATCTAAGACCAAAGGACGCTGTTGTATCTGCCTTCTATGCGAATAAAGAAGATGATTTCTTATTACTTTCTACACGCTATACACTAAAAAGAATGCGTGTTACAGATATTGTGATAACTAGACGTGCTAGAGCGGGTTCTACTGTGATTAAGCCTGTCAAAACAAATCCGATTTATTTAGTGGATGCAGCTAAAATGACACCTAACCAGTTTAGAGAAAATGTTAGAGTAGATATCAGGTATCTTAATGGGAATGACGGAGTAGAGGCTCGTTCATTAAAGTATAATGTTTCTGATACGGGTAGAAGCATCCAAATGGATGGTTTGACTAAACCAGAGGCTTTATGGTTGCCTAAACCAGCAAAGCCAGATGATATTGTTTCAGGAGATTATCTCATTGTAGAACGCCAAACCTTATTTAACTTTGATGATGGAGCAGAAAATGAAAAGCCTTTAATGTCTTCTAAAAACCAAGACAATATCTTAGATGAACTAGATAAAATCTTAGCTACAGAGCTTCAAAATGATGTAAAAAAACAAGAAGAGACTTTAAGCCCAAAACCATTTGAAGAAGTAAAGGAGAAACAGGAATCTTTTTTAAAAAAACCTACTCCTCTTAACCTTTGGGATTTACCTCCATTAGAAGAAAAAGAGGAAGCATCTGAGCCAATTACCCAAGGAAATCCTTTGAAAGAAGCTAAAGATGATTATAATGCCTTTGAAGAAAAAGATGAGGAACACTATGAAGCCTTTAATGAAGACCTTGGTCAAGAAAAGGAAGAAGAACTTTTAGAAGCGTCCTTAGAAGAAACCCTATCAAAAGCTACATGGGATCAAGAAGAGGATAATTCCTATGCCTTTGAAGAAAAGGATGAGGAACATCATGAAGCCTTTAATGAAGATCTTGGTCAAGAAAAGGAAGAAGAACTTTTAGAGGCCTCCTTAGAAGAAACCCCATCAAATCCTACATGGGATCAAGAAGAGGATAATTCCTATGCCTTTGAAGAAAAAGATGAGGAACATCATGAAGCCTTTAATGAAGACCTTGGTCAAGAAAAGGAAGAAGAACTTTTAGAGGCCTCCTTAGAAGAAACCCCATCAAATCCTACATGGGATCAAGAGGAGGACAATGCCTATGCTTTTGAAGAAAGGGATGAGGATGAAGATGCTCCTACTGTTCAACCAAAAAAAGAAGTTAAAGTCATTGAAGGAGAAAAATATATTGTTAAGGAAACAAAATCTTCTCTGTTTATTCGTGAAAAAGACCCAATTCGCCAAATAGATGAGGGTGAAGATGAGGAAGAAGAGATTCCTTACCAAAAAGTAAATATTTTTGATTAGAATTTTAAAAAAGGCATTCCTACCTAATTTGAGTGAAGGGATGCCTTTTTTGTGTATTCAATTAGAAAATAAAAGGTTATATTTTTTGTTTTTTAGTAAGGAGAGAGACCATATTTGCATATGGTCTCTTTAAGAAAAAATAGATATTTCAATCTGTTGAAGTCAATTCAGAATAAGCCATAAGTAAAGGACCAATTGCTTTACCATCATCACTTACAACTTTACGTTCTATATACATTTCATATGTACCAGCATAGGCATCAGTTTTTGATGCAGTTAATCCTGCTCCTATGCAAATCCCTCCTAAGGAAAGTTCCCCATCCTCTTTTCTTTTAAAGTAAGTTTTGCATACACCATTGAAAATGTCTTTTCCAATTTTATAGTAGGCTTCATCAAGGATACCAAGGCGTACTCCTTTTAAAATAGCATAGCTTATCATAAGTGAACCAGATGTTTCTAGATAGTTTCCTTTTTTGTTTTGGGCATCTACAACTTGCCAAAACATTTTTGATTGAGAATCTTGATAGCATAACAATCCTTGTATTGTTTTACAAAATAGCTTTGAAATGCGAGCTTTATACAATTCATCTTCAATAATTTCATAACAATCTACTAAAGCCATTTCATACCATCCACATGCTCTTAACCAAACGATAGAAGAATGGCCATTAGACGGATTTGACCAAATCATTTTTTCACCTGAATTTTTATAGTTTCCATCATATCCATGGACCATAAGTGATCTGTTTTCTTCCCAGGTTAATTTAAAGCAATTTTCTAATTGATAAACAATATCAGCATAATTTTTGCAATGATTGAATCGCTTTTCCCATTCTGCATAAAAGGGCTGTATCATAAAAAGGCCATCTAACCAAATTTGGTTTGGATATTTATCCTTATGCCAGAAATTCCCTTCTATTCTTGGTAGATATAAGATTTGTTCATGAATGTAATGAATCGCCTTTAAATATTTTTCTTTTTTTGTTTTGTCATATAATAAAAACAATATTTTAGCCTCATTACAAGGATCTGAATCATGTCCCTTTGTAGTAAATTCATTATAATTGTTATAAAAGTAAATCTTGATTTTGCCATCCTCAGGGATGAGTGGCTCAATATAAGCTTCGATATATTTCCATATATTATCATCCTGTGTTTTTTGATAAAGACTCATCAGACCTACCATCATACACCCATCAATATAGTTCCAGCCTGGCTTTTTTAAGCCGATGAGAACTTCCTTGTTCCATAAAGGCTTTTCAAGAGTTGAATTTGTCAAAAGATGATTCAAGTATTCACAAATTTCTAATTTTAATTCTTCAGTCATCTTTATTCACCTCTTAATTTGATTATAGCACAATGAATCTCAATGTCAATAGAAAATTCGTTTTTATGTACAAAGTTCGAATATTCGAATAAAAAGACGGATTTTTGGGAATTTTTTGCTCTCTTAAAGGATTTTATCAGGCTTTAATGTAGAATTGGTCAAATAAAAAAGAAGAAATAATGGGATTATATACTAGATCATTTAGAAAATAAGGAATAACTTTTAACATTTTGCTCATTTTTTCTTTAAAAAGCTATGAAAATAATGAAAGTAAAGCGTTTTACTTGACAAATGGATATGGAGGGATTATAATCTAATTGATGAAAGAGAGAATGATTCTAACTTTCATATATTTTATATTAGTTTTTTTGAATTGAATTCGCATATACGAATTGCTTTTTATAGGTGTTCGAATGAACTTAATTCGTAAATACGAATTATTAAGGGGGGTGGTAAATTGGAGAATATGAGAAAAGTAGATCTTATATTCTTTACAATCCTTGCTATAGCTGCAGAATTGATTACATCAATTAGCTTTGCAAAATTGAATTCTGGATTCTATTTTAGCTTTGCAATGCTGATTTATATTATTTATTCTTTAAGATGGGGGAAAATTGCAATAGTATCCTTGATTTTATCTGGAATTCCTTTGGTTTTTGTTCAACCTATTGGACAAATAGCGAGTTTAGATATTTGGAAGGGAATTTTGTATTATATGCTTTCAAATGTATTTGCAGTTCTTCCTATTGCTGTTTATGGAAATAGAAATCGAAATAAGATTATAGAGAGCCCCTTTTTGTTGTTTTTGTATGTGCTGCTTGTTTTTATTTGTGTTTCTATAGGAAAGGAAATAGCACTTCTCATTATAAATAATGATCCTTTAGGTGGTGTGAAATATTTTGTATCACAGATATTTACTCTTATTCTTTCAATACTTATTTTATATATTTTATGTAGACTCAAAACCAAATTGGTTTGTGATATGAATGAATATATAAAAGAAGAACAAGAACAAGAGGATTACGTGGAAAAAATTCTTGAGAAAGGAGAAAGTGAATCAGATGAACGAAATAAAGATGAGAACGGGGAAAACCAAGAGCATTTTGCGTGAAGTAAAAAAAGAATGGATGCTTTACTTACTTTTCATTCCGATTATACTATGGTTTGCGTTATTCGTATATAAGCCAATGGCAGGAATTCTGGTAGCTTTCAAGCGATATGAAGCTTCAGATGGCATTTTTGGTAGTGAATTTATTGGTGTTTCCAATTTCATTACCCTGATAACAGGAATTCGAAGAGAAGCATTTTGGGGTGCTTTTAGAAACACCTTCGTGATTAGTACATATGGTTTAGTATTTGGATTTCCAATACCAATTCTATTAGCTTTATTCTTCAGTGAAATAAGAAGTGAGGGGTATCGTAAGATTTTACAAACCATCACGTATCTACCACATTTCTTATCTGAAGTTACGATTACAGGTATTGTAATTATGCTCGTATATTCAGGAGAAAAGTCCTCAGGAGTAATTGCAATGCTTTTATATAAGTTAAACATTATACCTGAAACGAATAAAATCATTGAATCGGCAAATTATTTTAGACCTATGTATATCATTACTGGAATCTGGAAAGAAAGTGGCTATAATTCTATTGTGTATTTTGCAGCTATTATGGGTATATCTCCTGTAATGTATGAAGCAATTAAGGTCGATGGTGCAAACAAGTGGCAAGAAATACGATATGTAACACTTCCAGGTATGGCGCCAACATTAATCATTATGATAATTATGCGTATTGGTAGGATGCTATCGGTTGGGTATGAAAGAGTACTTTTGCTATACCAGCCCAATACCTACGTAACAGCAGATGTTCTTTCTACTTTTGAGCAACGCTTGGGTATTGAAACGAGCAATTACGGTTTAGGCTCTGCAATTGGTATTTTCAATTCTGTAATTGGCTTTGCGCTTGTCATAGGTGCTAATTCAATTAGTAGACAGGTATCTGAGACTTCATTATGGTAAGGTGTTATTATGAAAATAGAAAGATTAAGTAAAAGCGAAATTATATTTAAAATTATTGCATATTTTCTAGTTACTATTTTTGCGCTATTGTGCCTATATCCTATTATATATGCGTTTAGTGTTTCAATCAGTGGTAAGCTTGCATATGAATCAGGACAAATTTGGTTGTTTCCAAAGGAACTGACAATCGAGGCTTATCGACTTGTTTTGTATGATAAGGGTTTTTGGATTTCTTATACAAATACATTATTTTACACAATTTTTGGAACCGCTTGGAGTATGTTAATTTCTTTAACAGGAGCATATGTCCTTTCTAAGGATAAGCTTTTAGGGAAAAGAAAATGGAATTTTTTACTAGCCTTTACGATGTGGTTTAGTGCAGGTATGATTCCTTTATACCTAAACTATAAGTCATTGCATGTAGATAATAAATGGGGTATGGTAATTGCCTTTGGTGTCCAAGCCTATAATATTATTTTACTTAGGAATGCTTTTAGTGGTGTGCCAAAGGAAATCGAAGAAGCAGCTACAATTGATGGAGCAAATGAAATACAGATCTTTACAAAGGTATATATTCCAATGTCAGGTGCTTCAATTGCAACAGTAACCTTATTTTATGCGATATCAAGATGGAATGGATATTATTGGGCTAAAATGCTTTTAAGAAATCCATCGGAATCGCCGTTACAGGTGTATTTAAGACGATTGATTGAAAATTATGAAAAGCTATATGAAGAATCGACTGTTGAATTAAATTACGCAGTAGATAGCTTAGTTTATGCGATTATTATATGCTCGATTATACCAGTTCTAGTAATTTACCCGTATATACAAAAATATTTTGCTCGCGGTGTAAATTTAGGTGGAGTAAAGGGATAAAATTGGTAAAAATATCTTTTTAGATATTATTACATAAAAAAAGAAAGGAAAAAATAAAATGAAAGCAAAAAAATTATTAGGAACGCTACTATTATCAGCAGCCCTTATTGGTGGTCTTGCATCATGTGGAGAAACAAAAAAGCCAGATGATGCAACAAGTAAAGATGACCTATCTAAAAAGGTTGAATTAAAATTCAACTTAGCTTATGGTAAAGCTGAACAAACATTGACGTATAACAACACTACGCCTTTAGAATTACCAGATGGAACTACTGTTTCATCAGGCCAGCTTAAGCCAATGTGGCAAAAAGTAGCATCCGAATTAAACTCAACATTTAAGGATGTAACGATTCAAGATCAAAAGGCATCTGATATGTTGAAAACTGCCTCTGCAAATGGCTTTGCTGATGCTACCATTTTTGGTGGTAATAGTATTGCAACTAGCTTAATGAGCTTTGGTACAGATGGGAAATTCGTTAATTTAACGAAGATGATGGAAGATGGGGAAATGCCTCATTTAAAGCAATACCTAGATGATAATCCAGCTATTAAAGCCTATATTACAAATTATGATGGAAATATTTATCATGTGCCTTATATTGCTGAAATTGGCACCTTCTCTCATGCTTATACTATGCGTGAAACCTGGGTTACAAAGCTACTTGATGTAGCTGATACAGTAAATTATGATACAGGAAATGCTTTTTCTGTTAGCTATGAAGGCTTTTGGACAGGTGATAAAGCAAGAAGTGGTGATAATGGTGGAACAGTAACACCAAAAACAGGTGTAACAGTTAAAAAGAACACAAATGAAAATATTATCACTTTAATGAATGCTTTACCAACGAAGGATGGAAAGGCCTTTGCAGAATGTCTTAAGTCTTACATAAAAAGAAATTATGATTATACGAATCCATCTGAATTATATTTAGGTGCTAAAGCTGCCTATGATATTGATGAATTAGTCGCATTATTCCGTGTGATTAAGGCTAATCCAGTATATTTAACAGATGGTAAGGCAAATGTTGTTTATCCATTCTTCACAAGACAATCTAGCTATCGTGAGGATGTATTAAGATTTGCTACATACTTTGATGGTGTTAAGGTACATGGATCTGATACTTATGCTGCAAGATGGTATATAGATAATAATGGGGATGTACAATTTACATATTCTCAAAAAGAATTCTATGATGTATTAACCTATTTATCTCAGCTTGTAAGTGAAGGAATGTTCTACAATGACTTATTTGATACTACAAATAAAGCAAATCATCGTAGTGCACTTTATGGTTCAGATAATTCTGATAAACCAAGCTATGGCTTTATGACCTTTGACTTTACTGCATCTACTACTGCAGAATCCTTAAACTCTGCAAATGGAAATGATGTAGTAGGTGTATTACCTCCTGTTTCTAGAGTTAATGGAAAATGGCAATATTATATTGATAATTCCCGTGTAATTAAGCCAGATGGATGGGCAATATCTGCGGCTGCAAGTGATGCTGAAATCTACCGTGCATGTACATTATTTGATTATTTCTTTACTGAAGAAGGTGCGCTTCTTCAAAATTATGGTCTAGATTATATGCTAGAAAAGGATGCTACCTTCACTGGACCAGATGGTATAGCTGTTCCAAAGTATAATTCTTGGACCTTAGAAACTGCAAATTCCCGTGCTAAAGGTGATTTATCTAGCTTCTTAAGAAACTGGATGGGATGCTTAATGCCAATTGGCTATCAAAAAGAAATTGGTTTTGAATATCAATATACTTCTCAAAGAGGCTTTGATGCATGGAAATTAATGCAAGAATCTACAACTAACATTCCTACCTATGGTGGAAAGGGAATAGAAGGAACAAACAAGAATTATTATACACTTGTTCCACCAGCTTTCTCCTTGACAAAGAAGCAGTCTGAGACATTATCTACAGATACGACGATTGAAGCAGATGATTTTACTCAATTGATTTTCAATATTGTTCTTTATAAAACTGCTGGTAATGCTCCATCTGGTGCTACTGTGTTAACCACTTGGGCTAATTATGAGGCTGAATTAAAGCAACGTGGTCTTGAAGTTTATGTTAGAACTTACCAAGCTGCTTATAAAGCAATGAAGGGATAAAAAATTTAAAGCTTTCAGAGGAGAAATCCTCTGACTGCTTATAAGGTAAATAAAATGCTTTGTTTATCTTGTAAGCAGGTTTAAAAAGCGAAATACTCCCGATAGAAAGGAAAGTGCATTTTATGGAAAAAGGTTTTAAAATTCAAAGGATTGGTTTTGTTATCTATTTGCTTACGATGATTGTGCTTGCACTATATACTCTAAGCTTTATGACAGATTATCAAAATTTATTTGGATATCTGCTAAAACAAAATGAAAGTATAACGAGATTTTATGAGCATATGCAGGCTTTTAATCAAATTATCTTTTGGTTAGCTATTGTCAGTGTGTTATCTATCATCGTAATGTTTGTTTTGGAATTACGAACAAGAATATGCGATCGATTTGCCTTAGGTGTTATGTCATGCTTTGGTGCTTTGAATATAGGGACTGCAATATATGGCTTTATCTCTATCCCAAAATTAGTGACAGAATACAAGGGAGTTGATTTTTCGAAAATGTGGCTTGAGGATACAGCACTTACAGAAGATTCTGTTTATACAATGCGATTTACTTCCTTTAATCTTGGTTATGCCGTTTTTGCAATTCTTTTGATTGTGACAATATTTTTCATGGCTACTCTATGGATAAATCATATAAAATTTAAAAGAAATGAGGGTCTAGGTTATGAGAAAGTTTAATTTAGGTAAGCGGATAGTGAAGCGTAAAAAAATTAGATTGGAAAATAAAATTGCAAAAATCCAAGATAAAATTCAAGTATTAAAAAAAGTTGATGATGTGCTTTCAAAAATAACCTTAGAGAATTTAGCCTTACCTAATCAGCCTTTAAAAAAGGCAGCTTTAGAAGAAAGGCTACTCTATAAGCTTCAAAGTCAGCTTATGAAGCTAAAAAAAGCTTATCAAAACGAGCTTGAAAAAGAAAAACTAGAGCTTCAAGCTCTTAATAATCTAAAAATGGCTTTAGAAGGAGTAACAGTAAAAGATCAAGCCTTAGTTATAGCTAAAGAGGATCAATACCTTGAAAAAAGGATAAATAAAATAAATCAGCTTCTAAAGCTTTATGGTGAAGAAAGTATCTTTTTAGTTGAGGCTAAAATTAAAGGGATTCCAACTTCTCTTGATTTAGAAAAATCTAGTTTAGATTCCAAAAAACTAGAAAAGCTTCTTTTTGAGCTTGAGGCTTACTATAAGAAAAAGGTAGAAAAAGTTTATGCCCTAAAGCAAGAAAAAAAGTATCGCCGTGCGTATGAAAAAAATGTCTACAAAACGAAGGTTAGTATAGCTCGATTACTTCATCAAAATAAGGTGAAAAAAGATATGCTTTGGTGGAATTGCTTATCTAAGGAAGAGAAAAAAGAAAGAAGAACGGATGCTTCGTTTTATATTGTCGATTCTATAGGCTATTGGTTAACTTTATTGAGCGTTGCAGCAGAGATTCTTTATCTGATTTTATTGCTTAGCGTAATGGTGAGGACCTATTGGGTTGGAATTACAATTTTAGTGAATATAGCATTTCTTTTATTGCTATTTACAATGGCAATCAAAATTAAAAATTATAAAAAAGCATTTTCTTATATTTCTATCCTCTTCGGTCTATATTGTATTTTAAGAATTTCTTATATTATTCATGGATTGATGGGAGTGGATTTAAATACAATTCCAACAGTGAAATTAATCTTCATATATGGAAGTAATGCGTATATGATTTTCATATCCATATTTGTAGGAATTCGTTCTTATTTTAAAATCAAGCATCAAATTGCATATTTGAGTGAAAATAAAATTACACAATTTCAATTGTCAAAGTAGGTGAACCTTATGTCAGAGCTGATATTAAAAAATGTAAATAAAATATATCCTAATGGGGCTCATGCCGTTCACAATTTCAATTTAACTGTGAAGGATGGTGAATTTGTTGTACTTGTAGGACCATCAGGCTGTGGCAAATCTACAACCTTAAGAATGATTGCTGGCTTAGAAGGAATTACTGAAGGAGATATGCTGATTGATGGAGAACGTGTTAACTCTTTAGCGCCAGTTGATCGCGATATTGCGATGGTATTTCAAAATTATGCTTTATACTATAATATGTCAGTATATGATAACATTGGAATCTCCTTAAAGATTCGTCATGAACAAAAACAAGCAATTCATAAAAATGTTAAGGCTGCTGCTGAACGCTTTTCTTTAACAGAGTACTTAAATCGTCGACCTGCCAATTTATCTGGTGGCCAAAAACAGCGTGTAGCTTTAGGTAGAACAGTAGTAAGAGATCCTAAAATATTTTTAATGGATGAGCCTCTTTCTAATTTAGATGCCAAGCTTCGTGAACAAACAAGAAGTGAAATTGTTAAACTCCAAAAAAGCTTAAATACAACAACAATTTATGTAACGCATGACCAAATAGAGGCTATGACAATGGCCGACCGAATTGTTGTTATGTCGATGGGCTATGTTCAGCAAATTGGTACACCATTAGATATATATAATAATCCAAGCAACCTATTTGTTGCAGGGTTCATTGGCATGCCTAATATGAATATTATTGATGGAAGAATCGAAGATGAATATTTTGTGTTTGGAGAAAATAAAGTAAAAATTCAACCCAAGGATCTAAATAAACTTAAAAAGTATAACCATAAGGAGGTTAAGCTAGGGATTCGACCAGAACATATTGATTGTAGTCAAGAGATGTTAAAAAAGTATCCTTTAGCTGTACTTGAGTTACCTATTGATCATGCTGAATTTTTAGGAAAAGAATATTATGTAGATTTCTTATTGCCAGATGCTATTCTTAAGGCTAGATTAAATAGTAAATATGATTTGGATGTTGATAGGATGAAGCTTGTTTTAAATATGGATAAGGTTCATTATTTTGATCCTGAAACAACCAATAGGATAGTGGAGGAGTAGCATATGAAAAAAGTATTTGGAGCAATCAGACATTTCTTTTTAAAGATTTTTGCCTCTTTAAAGGATGCCTTCTTGCATGATCAACTCAAAATTGCGAAGTATGTAATTTGCACCTCAGCAGTACTGCATTTACTCCTTTCGAGTATTCAAATTCAAGCCATAAGCTTACTGACAGATCAAATTTGTGGTGTGGTTATGTTTCTATTTGTTTTGCTTGGCTTTGTGTGCTTGTTTAATGCAATACGAATGAAACAAGCTTTAGGAAAGAAAATAATATTTTCAATTTTAATGTTACTTTTAGTTATGGCTTCAGGAGTGAGTCTAGTTATTACTTATTTTGATGCCTTTGCACATCAAAAGGATCTTATTCAAGCCCCTATAATTCAGGCTCTTATTTTATCCTTTATTGTATTGACCTTATATCTCATTGGTTTAGTAGAAACCATCATAGCTTATGTTTCTTATAGACTTCATTTGAAATCTAAAAAAGAAGAAGCTTTAGCTTAAAAAGAAAAGGAATGAATGAATATGAAAGAAGAAATAAAACAAAAAAAACAATCTAAGCTTAAGAAAATAATTTCTAGTATTCCAGATAACATCAAGGTTGGATTTTTTAGATGGTGGTTTGTTGGGGCCATTTATTTCCTTGTTGCTTGGGGGACTGGACTGGGAAATCGTGATGATTTATTTGATTTGATTTTTTGGCTAGCTGTTGCAATTTCCTTTGGACATATTCTTATATTTAATCCCATTGTTTTTGGGATGTTTGAAATTGAGAGAAATGGTGTAATAGTTAATAAAAAGTATAATGAGCGTAAAATATGGGAAGGCGCAATAATGAAAATTTTCGAATTTTTCCATTGTTTTATTGTTAGTATATTGGTTTTTATAACGTATGAAATGCTAAATCGTTGGATAATTCAATTGGCACATTTGAATGCAAATGTAGTTCCTATTCAAGGTGAACCTTTTATTTATGCTACCTTATTTTTGATTTACTATAATGCCATTTCTTTTATCATTAATAAATGTATCTTATTGTTTTTCTACATTAAAGAAAAAAAGTTAAAAAAAAGAACGAAAGAGAGCTGATGATATGGGAAAATACATTTTAATTCCAAATCTTGACCAGCTAAAGGAAGAAATCAAGACAACTAAGAAAAAAATGTTTTATCGCCTGATGGATCAATGTCAGCGATATGAAGCCATGGCTTTATCTTCCTCACCCCCTGCTGAAAGTACTACATATTTTTGTCCCGCAATATTAAACTTATCCTTAGCCTACCTTTTAACTCATGAAGAAAAATATTTAAAAGAGGCATTGCGATTTATCAAAACAGTCTGTATGTATCCTTATTGGGGAAATGCCCATTTAGTAAATGTAGATTTAAGTGCTTCCTGGATCCTTTTTGGGTTATCTCTTTCTTATAACTGGCTATATGATGTATTTACATCTGCTGATCGAGATTTAATTTTAAATAAGCTCATTTTACAATCTCAAATTATGTTTGATTATAAAGAAAAAAATGAGAACAAAGGCTGGCCAACAAATTATTTTCAAAATCATAATTGGATTAATATGACAGGCTTAGCCTGTTGTGGTTATGCTATAAAAAAAGAATATCCACCTGCCTCAAAATACATTGTAGCCTCTAAAAAGAACTTTTCTAAGGTATTTAGCTATTTACCAGATGATGGATCTGACTATGAGGGAGTAACCTATTGGCGTTATGGGGTTTTATGGCTCTTTCTTTATGCAGATCTTGTTTTAGATCAAGAAAATATGGATTATTTTAAATCCTCAGCTTTTCTTAAAAATACAGTTAGTTATAGAATATATCAATCTGCTAGTGAGCTTAGAAAGCAGCTCAATTTTGGGGATTGTCATGATAGATATTCTTCCCATAGTGCAGCAATTTATTTTAAAGCAGCCTCTGTATATCAGGACTGCTATGCCCAAAAGCTTGGAAATTTAGTTGTGAATTATTTCTTATATGAGGAACAGTACCAAAGTAAACTTAAGCCGGGTATATTACCTGAGGCTTGGTTAGAGCTTTTATGGTATGATCCTTTAGTTTGTGAAGAAAACCTAAAGCAGCTTCCTCATGTTAAAAGATTTGATGATTTAGGCTTGATTTCTATTCGGACTAGCTTTGAAAAGGATTCAACCGTTTTTTCAATGAAATGTGGTTATCCTGGTGGTAAAAAGCAGTATTTGATAGGCTTAGATATTGCAAGTAATGAAAAAAAATGGATTTTATCCTTGTCTCATCATCATCCTGATAACCTATCTTTTATCCTTACTAAAGGACATTCCTATATGGCTATAGATGATGGATATAATCGCAATATTATGCCTATGCATCATAATACTTTATTAGTAGATCGAAAATATAGTGATGTAGAAAATGTAAACGATGTTTATGTTGAAAGTATGAAAGCTAGGATTAAGTCAAATAAGGACTACGTATTAAATCAATATCATGGGGATATTGAATACTTTCATACCAATGGCTCAATTACTATGTTTCGCGCAACAAACACGCCGATTTATCCACTTGCTTTAAAAATGAAAAATGTAAGTAGAATGGTTATAACAAATCAACTAGAATTTATAGTTTTAATTGATGATTTTGATAGTGAGCTTAAGCATTTTTATCAAAGTATTATAAATACGGATGTCTTTGCACATCAAGCGGCAAAGGATTCTTATCAAATTCGAAATGGTCTAGAGGAAATGCAATATTATACCTTTTCTGATGATGATTTAAGGCATGAACAATTTGAACAAAAAGTAGAAAGTGTAATGACCACACAAGAGCCTGATAAAAAATGTATTGTTCCTTTAAATACACTACTTACTGAAAATGCTATTGCCAAAAAAAGGCATAGGCATATTGAGGTAATTACCTTCCATAAAGAAAAGGTAAGCTTCAAGGAGCAAACTCTTCAAATCGGCTCTAGGCATAGGATATATTTAGCGCCGACTATAGAAATGGATTTTGAAGGGGATTATGTTTATTTAGATATGCTAGAGCATAAGCTTGCCCTAGCAAATGGAACTATGCTAAAGTGTAAGACAATGCATGTAAATAAAAAAGTAAAGCAATGTATGATTTGGGGGTGAAACGAATGCAATATTTGAATGAAAATTTTATTGATGCTATCAATCAAAAAAAAGAATTTAGATTAGCTATGGCAAAAATCAAACAAGAAGTAGAGGAGTTTGCTAGTGAATTTCATGATACACCGACAGCACGCAGCCAATGGGGACATACCTATTTTTGCAATTATGATGGTGGAAGATTGATTTTTGATCTTCACAAGCCACACATTCATAAATGTGAGGTTTGTGGGAAGGAATTTAAAAGTGAGCTTTATGATGGTGTATGGACCTACTTTTATCGAAACCAAGCTATTCTAACCATCTGGAAAGCAGCTGGAGTTTATGCATATACCAAGGATAAAAAATATTTAGAAATTATTAAAAAAATCATGGGCTTTTATGCAGAAAATTATACTCAATTTGAGCTTCACAATAAGGAAAAGGAAGTATTTGATTCCTATGAAACAATGAAGTGGGGCTGTGGTAGAATTCTTCCTCAAGGTTTGAATGAATCTATTATAACAATTCGTATGATTCAAGCTTTAGAAATTATCAAAAATGATATAGATAAGGATTTTTTAGATGAAGTATACCAAAAGCTTTTTAAAGAAATTTTCTTATTATTAAAGCCACAGGTAAATCAAATTCATAATATTCGTTGTTGGAATAATTGTGCTATTGGTTTGATGGGACTGTTTTTCCATGATGAAGAAATGATAAAGTATGCTTTTGAAGGACCTTATAATATTAGAAGACAAATTCGTGAAGGTGTGACTTCTGATGGCTTTTGGTATGAAGGTTCTATCCATTACAACTTCTTTACCTTAGAAGGAATTACACCATTACTTCTTTTTAGTAAGCTTTATGATTTTGATTTTGGAGATTTAGAAGAACAAAAGGTAAAACAAATGTTTATTAGTGCTTATCATTATGCATTTGATAATCATTATTTACCGAATCCAAATGATGGCTGGCCAAGCATTAATTTAAAGACATATAGTTATATTTATCATATGGCAACCAAAATTTATGGTGAAAATAGTATAGTGGGGGATATCTTAAAAAATATAGAAAACAATCCTTTACCACGTACACCGCTTCCTCTTTCTAAGCCTTATTACATAGATAACGAGATTGCTTATGAGAGATTGCTATTCAATACTGATTTAGACTTAACAAAATACAATCCTATTCCATTAGAAACAAAGAACTTTATAAAGTCTAATTTTGCCATATTAAGAGATGGTGGAATGAATGCTTTTGTAAAGTATGGTCTTAATGGACCATCGCATGCTCATCCAGATTTAATTCATCTTGAAATTATGTATAAAAATTATAGAATTAGTAGAGATTTATCTAATCCAGGATATGTTGCTAGGCTATGTAGTGAATGGCATAAAACCTCTTTGGCTCATAATACTGTGATTCGTAATGGAGAAAATGTAATGTCTACAAAGCCAGGTAAAACTTTAGAATACCAATATAATCATATTTATTGTGAAGCTAAGGATACATATCCGGGTGTAGATTATCGTAGAGATGTTAAAATCACAGCAAATACCTTGAAGGATTGTTTTTACGTTATAGCAGAAGAAGAGGCAATTTTTGATTATGTATTTCATATTGAATCTGAAATTCAAATTGAAAATGATTATGTATGTGAGGATGCAGATCTAGGCTTTGAAAAGAATGGATATCAGCACATTTTAGAGGCAAAAAAAGTATTCACCAAAAGCTCAGCCATTACATTTAATGGAGTTATGAATGATGTGAAAATGAGATTTGTTCTATGCTTAAATCATAAGGAATTGTTCATTTTAAAGACGATGGATAATCCTGTCAATATTACTCGTACAACCTTTTTGTTGCGTGAAAAAGGAAAGAATATTACCTTTAATATGAAAGTAGAAATGGAGGAATAAATAAATGGAACAGATTAAGCATTATTTTTTGGATCGAGATATCGAATTTAAAGAGGTTGATCCTGGGGTATTTCGAAAGGTTATAGCTCATCACGATGGATTAATGATATGCCATCTTCATTTTGAAAAAGGGGCAATTGGAAAGCTTCATGAGCATTTTCATGAGCAATGTACCTATGTCCTTTCAGGAAAGTTTGAAATGAATATTGGTGGGGAAAAATGCATTTTAGCCTCTGGGGATTCTACCTATAAAGAACCACATGTGATTCATGGGGCTATCTGCTTAGAAGAAGGAGATTTACTTGATATATTTACTCCTGAAAGAAAAGATTTTTTAAATTAAAAAGAAAGGAATGAAAAAAATGAAAAAAGTAGTAGTAATTACTGGGGGAACAGGTGGAATTGGTTCTGCCATCGCAAGAGTATTGGGACAAAATGGGTGGTCGATTGCCTTAAATGGAATTGATGATGAGGCAGCAAAGAAGGTCATGGCAGATTTAGATGCCTTAAAGGTTGATGCTAAATATTACCATTTTGATGTTACAAAAGAAAATGAGGTTAATTTGGGAGTTTCCCAAATTGTTAGGGACTTTGGACAGATTGATGCTTTGATTAACAATGCAGGAGGACTTGGGGGTCGTTCAAGATTTGAAACAATGACGACAGAATTTTATCGAAGTGTTTTAGCACTGAATTTAGATAGTGCATTCTTCATGTCAAGAGCTTGTATTCCTTATTTAAAGAATTCTAAATGTCCATCCATCATCAATTTTTCATCCAATGCAGGGTGGAATGCTGGTGGACCTGGAGCTGGTATTTATGGAACCTCAAAGGCAGCAATAGTTGTTCTTACTAGAGCCTTAGCTAAGGATTTGGCAGAATATAAAATTCGTTGTAATGCAGTATCTCCTGGTACAATAGATACACCATTTCATGATAATATCAAAAAAACAAATCCTGCTTTATTTGAATCATGGAAAAATAATATTTTATTAAAGAGGTTTGGACGTCCAGAAGAGGTTGCTACTGTAATAGAATTCTTACTTAGCGACAAGGCTTCCTTTATAACTGGTGAGGTTGTTCAAATTAATGGTGGTCAGGATTTATTATAATCATGAATTATTTTAAAGAAGCCGTTTGTTTTGATCCTGTAAATTATTATTTAATGCTTGATGAAGAAGATCTTTTAAAGCTTAAAAAAAATTTAAGTACTTTTCAAGTGAATCAGCTAAAAACTAAATTAGAAGGAATTTGCCTTTCTTACAGGGCACTAAAAAGAAGTGTCATCTATAAAAAGAAGCCTTTAAAGGGGATTGACAAAAAGGATTATGTATCCTTGGCAACATATTATTGGCCTAATCCTAGCACGCCATCTGGCTTACCTTATGTTTCGCGTGATGGCGAGGCTAATCCTGAAGGTTTAGATTATGATAAGGATAAATTAAGGGAACTAGCCTTTATCTCTTATTATCAATGTTTACTTTACTATTTAACAGAGGATACTTCCTATTATCAAAGCTTTAAGGATAATATAACCTATTTTTTCTTAGATGAAAAAACGGGAATGAATCCAAATCTAAATCATGCTCAATTAATTCGTGGGGTAAATGAAGGTAGAGGAATTGGAATCATTGATTTTACAGCAAATTTCACTTATCCAATTAGGCTTATGAAGCTTCTTTATAATTTAGGTAAAATTGAGGATGCATTTTATCTTGAGTTTGCATCTTGGCTAAAACAATTTGCAAATTGGATGTGCTATTCAAAAAATGGTTTAGAAGAAAAATATGCAAAAAATAATCATGGAATATTTTATGATTTGGGACTTGCCGCAATTTATGATTATCTAAATCAACCTCTTCAAATTGCACCCTTAGTTTTCCAAATGATAGAATATCGAATGTCTTATCAAATTTGTGAGGATGGCAGTATGCCAGCTGAAAATGAAAGGACAAAATCTAAAAATTATTCTTTAATGGGACTAAAAGGACTTTATGATTTTAATACAATTGTGAAGGGGTATGGCTATAATCTTTATGAGCTTGATGCTTGGTACTATCGTAAAGTGAATTTTGATTTACTTAAAGCAATTCAATTTCTTTATCGTCATCTCGTATTAAAGGAAGAAGAATGGGGCTTTTTGCAAATTATACCTTTTGATGAAGCAACTCTTATCCCCCTACTTTATGAATGTAAGAAGATAGCTTTATTAAATCAAATTCCAAATCTTTCTCATTTTGAGATGAAGTGTGATATTTTAAAAATTTTAGTTGAAGAAAAGCCCCTGAATTGACTATTATAAGAATTTTTGCTATAATAAAATAAAAATTTGGAAAATTTTGTAAGTGAGGGATAATACCATGAATAGAACAATTAGTAGAACATTTGAAATTCTAAATTATATAGCAAGTCAGGATGGAGTAACTTTAAAAGAAATTATCAATGCAGTTTCAATGCCTAAAAGTAGTGCATTTGATATTGTGCATTCTTTATTAGCATTAAATTTGATTGAAACAAATCAATACAACGATAAAAAATATGAATTAGGAATAAAAACTTTTGCTTTAGGGCAAAAATATTCCCAAAAAAGAACCTTTATTGAAATATGTGCAAAGCATATGATGCCACTTGCAGATGAACTGGAGCGTACTGCTTTTGTTGGTGTAAGAAGTGGCGCTGATGTAGTTTATGTATATAAATATATGGGTATAGGAGCAAAATTAGCTACATGTAATGTTGGAACATCTCATCCTACATATACTACAGCTTTAGGAAAAGCTCTTTTAGCCTACTTAGACCAAGATACATTAAAAGAGGTACTAGGATCTATTGATTATATAGAAAAAACCTCAAACACGATTAAGAATAAAGATGTGCTAGAAAAAAATCTAAAGGACACAAAAAAGCGTGGTTTTTCTATTGATAACAAAGAAAATGAAGAAATGATAATTTGTTATGGTGCTCCTATTTTTGATGCATCTCATCAGCTTATTGCTGCTATTTCTTTTTCAGATGTAAAAAATCCAGTTTTATCTGATGATGAAATTGGAAGTAAGATTAGAGAATGTGCATTACGTATTTCAAGAGAATTAGGATATTCTGGAAAGGTTTTTTGGGAAGAATAACAAAAAACTTATAAGGAGAAAACTAATGAAAATATATAAAAAATTAATATTATCTGGATTATGCTTACTTATCCTTTTTTCTTTATTTTCTTGTAAGGATAATGACAATAACGACGATAAGGTTGATCTTCCACCTGCATCAGATGTTGTTGAATTGAAATTTAAAACTGCTGTTTTGTCAAGTAAGGAAGAAACAAGTGATTTAACAATTAAGGCAAGTATAAATGGCGATAAGGGTACAATTTATGCTGTTTTATCGGATACAGATTCTACTCCTACAGAATCTGAAATTGTTGCTGGTGGAGCTACTTGGAAATGGTTTGGAAACTCTGGAGATGCTTTAACTCTTGAACAAACCATTACGAATTTAGACCAAGGTAAGGAATACTTTGCTTATTTTGTCATTAAAGATGGTGATACTTATTCTAGTATTGTAAAAAAGCAGGCTACGACAATTGAGTTTGTAGATAAGGGTGATGGAACTATGGAAAATCCATTCAAGGTATCTACAATTGAGGATTTAGAGCATGTAGGTATGGGCCCATATGACAAATACAATTTAGATTGGAAGGCTGAGGCAACCTATTATAAGCTTGTAAATGATATTGATTTGACAGAAAAATATGGTGAAGGAAAGCAAAGCTGGATTCCAATTAGCATTGGGAAAAATGGTGTATTTGATGGTGGTGGATATCAAATTAGTGGTGTATATATCAATACCCAATCTACAACTAATCTAGGTCTTTTTTCTGGGATTAATATTGGTGGGGTTGTAAAAAATCTAAAGCTTCAAAATGTTTCTATTACCTCAAATGGATATGTAGAAGCTCCTAAGCAATATAATGCTTCTTTAGATGGTGATGCAAAATATGTTAATAGCGCTGTAGAAGGAGCTCAAGCCTCAGGAATTTATGTTGGCGCATTAACAGGAGATTGTAAGGGAATTATTGAAAAAGTGGCTGTTACTGATGCTCATCTTAAGGTATCTGGAAGCCGTGTTGGTGGCTTAACTGGTCGTATTTATGGTGATGAAGGTACAGAGGTTAAGGTAACTAATGTTTATGTAGAAGCAACAATTGAAGGCGTTTCTAGACTTGGTGGAATTGTAGGCTTAATTGATGCAAAAAGTAAGGCTACCTTTACAACACCAGAAATCACAAATGCTATTTTTAAAGGAACGATTAAAGGAGAAACCTTCTTCCCAACCGAGGATCAATATATTGCAGGAGAATATTTGGGAGGCTTTGCAGGCTATGCTAGAGCATTTCATGCAACAAATATTGCTGTTAGTGCAAATATAGAAGGAATGCGTCATGTTGGTGGTGTAGTTGGATTTTTACAATATAACAAAAATGTATCAAATTATTCTATTCTTAAAGAGTCTTTGTTTAAGGGTGAATTAAAGGTGAATGTAGGATCAAATGTTGGTCCAATTGTTGGAAATCGTAGTAATTCAAACGCAACAATAGAAAATTGTATTGCCGAAGGCTTTTATCTTTCATCAAAATTTATGAAGGGTGAAAGTGAGTTAGAGTTTGATAAACTTCCTGCTACTGCAAAATATGGCGTTTTAGTAGAAGAGTTATCTCTAGATTGGTTTAAAGAAAATCTTCCTAACTTTAATTTAGAAGATTTCTTTAAGCTAGATGAAAGTCATTTTCCTACGTTAAAATAAGCTTAAGGAGATGATTTTATGAAAAAAATAGTGTTATGTGGATTAAGCTTCCTCTTAGTATTTTCTTTGGTTTCCTGTAAAAAGGAAAATGAAAAAAATCCAACGCCTCCTTTAAGTGAAAAATATAAGGAATTTGAGGATTTATTTACAGGGGATTGGAATACACCAGGCCTTTATGAAAAAACAGGTCAAGAGCATACTATGCCCCAAACCATTTTGGAAACAGGAATGGAAATTAATGTTTTAGATTATAATGCTAAGCCAAACGATCCTACTTACGACAACTTTGCAGCATTCAAGAAAGCCTTAGAAAATGCAAGTGAAGGAGATACGATTTATATTCCAAATGGAAAATATTATTTTACAGGGTATCAAAAGGCATCTTCTGAATATGATACACATATTTCTTTGAAATCTGGGGTTACTTTGCGAGGAGAATCTAAAGAAGGTGTTGTTTTAGTTTCTAATTTCAACGCTTCTAAAAATGAAAATGATTCTACTACCGTAATTGCCGCAGTAAATGTCAAAAATGTTGCAATAAAGAATCTGACAGTTACCTCAAACACAGAGGATTCAAAATTACCAGATCCAGATAGTTCAACCTTACAAAATTTAGTATATACTGCCCCTAAATACGGAATTACTGCTGCCTCAGGGGGAATGATATCTAATCCTGAGGATCAAGCAAGAAATATTTTAATTGAAAATGTATTGGTAGAAAAATTCCAGCGTATGGGGGTTCGAATCGCTAGCGTCCAAGAGGTGGTCGTACGTTCATCTACCTTTCAAAAGGCTACTTGCTTAGGTGGAGGTGGAATGGGCTATGGTGTAAATATTCAAGGGCTTGGGAATGGCTTTAATTGTACGGATACTTACATTGATACTTGTTTTAATGTTGTAGAAGATTGTCATTTTGTTGGACCATATTTAAGGCATGGTGCCTTAATTCAATATTCAGCACATAATAATTTGATTCAAAACAATACCTTTGCAGACTTATTACTTGACTCTATTGATATGCATGGTGAGGATGAGTACTCAAATGAAATTTGCAATAATAAGATAAAAAATACACGTAAAGGTGCTGGCGTTGGCTTAGGAAATACAGGTGCTACACATGATGCTTCTGGTAGAAATAATTTTATTCATGATAATATTATTTCTAATGGAGCTAGAGGAATCGATGTATTATTAGGTACTCCTAATACTGTAATTTATAAAAATACTATAGAAAATGTAAGTCAAGGAATCAAATGTAGTAATGCTAATGGGACTAGAATCCTTCAAAATACGATAAAAAATATTAGTGGAACGGGAATATCTGTTGCTTATTCTTATGTGTATGGTAATGCAACAGCTGGTTTACCAACCAATTATCAAATTAAAAACAATACCTTTGATAGTTGTAAACAAGCTATTTATATTGATTCTAAGGGGGATAACTTTGTTGTTTTAGATAATACCTATATCAATATAGCTAAAGATGCCCAATTTGTTGATGACTCCTCTTCGTTTTTATTACCAGAGGAATCCAATTTAATGGAGCCTGTCTTAGGAACAATGGTTTTACCAAAGGAAAATATGTTTATCACCATGGAAAGTCCTAATAAGCCAGCTCAATATCAAAAAAATATGAAGTTTAAAACAAGCAATCTTGAACCAAACTTCAATCGTATGATTTATGCATTGTTTGATAAAACAGAAATGCCTAAATCCTACGATAGCGTTTATTTATCCTTTACTGCAAAGGCTCAAGTAGGAACTCCTACAATAGATATTTTCCTAAATACAACATACACAGATTGGACAACAGATTCTATTTGTTGGAATAATTCACTGCTGCATCATGAAACTTTGGCGTTAATCAAAAACACAGAAGAACATCCTGTAACTGAATTTGCACAATTCACCTTCCCAATTGCGATTTATGATTTTAATACTTATTATATTGATGTTACAGAAAGCTTTTCTAAAATTGATGCTGATTTGTTTACATTAGTTCTCACTAATGAAAATATTGATGAATCCTATATGGAAATTTATTCTAAAGAACAATCAGCAAATGATTATGCTCAAGCCTTTCGTTTAATATTTGTAAATCCGGTATATTAAGATATGAAAGCAAATATTGAATTTTTCAATGTAGATGAGTTTATTTCAACCGATGCTGGTGTTATACTCTATCGCTATAAAGAAAGTACCATTTTAAAGTTAGGCTACAAAGAATCAATTAAAGGACAGGAAAAGGCAAAAATTCCAGCAATGGTAGAAATTCGAGCCCTTACCTATTCGAAAAGTTTAAAAATTACCTTAAAGGCCTTAGATGCACATATGAAGGTGTTTTGCTATATAGATGATTTTCAAAATGGGGAGGTTATTTTAAATCAAAACGAGGAAGCGTGCCTTGAATTTAAAATCCATGATCGTATGGAGAAGATGTATGAAAATATATATAAGAAGAAACCCTATTTATGGAGAATTATTTTAGGAAATGGAAGTAGAGTTCTTTTTAAAAAATTGGAGGCAGGGAAACTTTTTCCAATAGAAAAGAAGAGACCATGGGTTCTTTATGGAAGCTCAATTTCACAAGGTGCAGGTGCCTTAGATATTGTAAATTGCTATGCCTTTTTAACAAGTCAAGCTTTAAAAATAGATATTTTAAACAAAGGTCTAGCAGGTTCTTGTCTTTTAGAAAGAACTACGGTTGATTATTTAGCCAGCATACCTTGTTGTGGATATATCCTAGAAATAGGAGCCAATGTTAGAGGATTAATGGAAGCAGATGAATTTCAAATAGCTTTTAGTTATTTAATTGATAAGCTAGCTGAAAGAAAATTACCTATTTTTCTGATCAGTATCTTAGATATGTTTGAATCACTTTATTGTAATTTTAAAGAGATTCCTTATCATGATAAAAATGTTAAGTTCATAGAAATTATGAAAAATAAAGTTGCATCTATGCATAAAAAAAACCTTTATTTGCTTTCTTCAGCAGATTGCCTCAATGAAATTGATGGTATATCTGCTGATATGCTCCATCCTTCAAATAAAGGCCATATGCTTTTAGCAAAAGGCTTGGTAGAAGCAATGAGAAATTTAAATCACTAACTAAAGCATAATATAATTTATGTGTACTACTAGGGTATTAACAAATTTAAATATACTATCTTTATGAAGGTGTGTTCTAAGTTGAACACATCTTTTTTCTATCTAAAAATGAAAAAAATTGTGTACGTCAAAAAATAACACCCTATAAAAGGAAATAAAGAAATGATATCCTT
>JAMPGQ010000020.1 GCA_023663825.1 Anaeroplasma bactoclasticum | reverse complement strand
ACTAGTTATATTATATCATTTTTTTATTACGAATTACCACCCTTTTGCAAATTAGGATTTTTTTGAAAAAAATTTAAAAAACTTTTTATTTGCTTTTTTTTATACGAATAATAGGAATTAAAGTCGACATGCTAACTATGAATAAAATAGTGATAATAATTATTAATATTTTAGACATAGTTAAGGATAATATAGGGATAAAAAGTGAAAACTCATTTTTAATAAAATCATTAAGTAAATTATTTACGATGCAATATCCTCCAATAGCAAACACCAATGAAAATAAAGTGATGAAAAGGGGATGAATAATAAATATTTTAAATATATCAATATTCTTTCCTCCAAGCATCTTGATTATTTTTATATCTCTTTTATTTTCTAAAATACTACCATAAACAAAGTTCATTAATAGCAGCAAAGAAAACACAATAAATATTGCACAAATAAATGATCCTATTTTAATAATCGAATCAACAAAAATCTGCATTCTTAAAATAGAGTTAAAGACTATATTATTAAATTTATAAACATAATTTGAATCATTTTTCAACAAAGTATTTGAAATCTCATTTATGTTAGAAAAATCTGAACTTTCAACTAAAATCTCAGTTACAACTGATTCTTCTTTGCAAGTTTTATAATGCTTCTCATTAGTAAAAATTAGCCAATTAAGCAAATTAGTACTACTATCCTCTATGTCTTTATTTGTTTGAATTTCTAAAATGCCAGAAACTCTATAAGAAATAAAGTCAATTATAATAGAAGCAGATTCATAATTATCAACAGAAATAGCCAATAAGTTTGCTTCCTCACTAGTTATGACTACTTCATTTTCTTTTGGGAATTTTCCAATCAAATTAAAACCATAAGCTTTTGCTTTTTCTTGCGAAATTTCTGTAATTCCTTTTGCTATAAATGATTTATCATTTGTTGAATTTCTAATAGAAGTATTGATGTAATCCCCAAATAAGATTAGATTAATATGATTAAATCCTGATTCAATAACAGATACTTCTGACTTTGTAAAAAACTCTTTATTATATGCATTATTTTGATTTTCGTACTTATCAATTACAAGATATCCAATATTTTCATTTTTTATACCCATATTGTAAGCTACATCTTCGTCAAAAAACATTACTCCTGTTACAATCAATAATAAAACAAATGAAATAATTAAAATACATATGGATAAATATAATTTAAAAGTTTTAAATCTAAAATATCTTAATCCAATTTTCAAAGAGTATTCAAGACTTAATCCTCGTGACTTAAACTCCGTCTTTTCAATATCATTATTCACATATGAATTTTGAATATAGACATCATCTTTCACGATTTCTCCATTGCTTAATTTTATCACCCTATCAGCATATGGTTCTGTTAAAGATATATTATGCGATACAACTATCACAAGTTTGTTTTTAGAAATATCTTTCAAAATATTCAAAATTTCTTGAGCATTTTTTTCATCTAAAGCCCCGGTGGGTTCATCTGCCAAAATAATATTTGATTCAGAAAATAACGCTCTAGCTATTGCCACTCTTTGTCTTTGTCCTCCTGATAGTTCTGATGGCAAAGAATTTTCAACATCTAGCAAGTTAACTTTATTTAATATAGATGTAACATCGGATTCATCTTTATCTAAATTTTTTATTGATTTCACCAATAAAAAATTCTCTTTTATGCTCAAATCCTCTATTAAATTATATTCTTGAAAAATAAATCCTATATTATGAACTCGGTAGTCTAAAATATCTTTTTTGGTTTGCAATACTTTGTTTTTATATTTAAGTTCGCCAACAGAAGGTTCTATTATTCCTGCAATTAAACTCAATAATGTACTTTTCCCACTACCTGATTCTCCAGAAATAAGAACAAAACCTTTTTCTTCAAGTGTTAAATTGACATTTTTTATTGCTTCAACTTTTCTTTTAGAATTCACATATGTTTTACTAATATTTTTGAGTTCTAACATTTTTATCACCCACTATGCTCTTTTTATTTAACTATACCAATTATACAATATTTTTCTTGATAGTTAAATCAAAAAAAATATTTAAGCAAATATTATATTTGAATGTCCTTGATTATCAAAAACTTTTTTTCCTTGATCATTATCAATATAATATGAAATATGATAGTAAGCATCTTCCTCAGGTATTAAGAAAATATTGATGGAACTACAAGTATAATTCGTAATAGTATAAGAATAATTATTATCTCTACCAAATGCTCCAGAGCCAGTTCTACTACGCTCATAATTTGTTTTATACTTATATCCAATATACACTTTGAACTTTTGTCTCATATTTCTTTGAACATATGCATAAGTTCCTCTATTATTCTCGTACACTTCAGTATAGTTTTTTTCTATTTCGTGACTAAACTGTTTCTTAGTATCAAATGAATGCTTTTCTGAAAATTCAGTAGTAACTTTAAAACTACTAGAATTACCAACACCGAATTTCACATTTGAATCAGCAACTCCCAAATCAAAGTTAAAATCATTTTGATATGATGTACAATAGGTTAACCCCTGCTCCCAAGCTTTATCCTGAACTATGGAATAGTATACTTTCTCTGAATATGTCACTGACTTTGAAGTTCTAGTTTCTAATCTAAAAGTCTCAATAACATCGACTGGGGCATCAAAATAATACTCACATTCATAAAGATCAAAGACATAGTCTTGGAATTCTGCATAAATGTCCTTTTGCCAAGGTGCCCACCATGAATTGTAAACAACTTTGTTTGTTACATTAGTGGTATAGGATTTTCTGGTTAATTTACCAAAATAAGTATTAGTTTCTTCAAATGATGGAATACTGGTAACCACTTCGCCAGAAGACATTGCAAAAGATTTTATTCCAAATAATAATATAACACACACTAATAAAAATAAAATTGAAATTTTCTTTTTCATTACTATATCCTCCTATTTCTTTTATTTTTTAGAACAGCAAATTCTAACTAAGCTACTTTAAATTTATATTAATATGGCTAAATTTAGATATAAAATTTAACATTAGATATCACCCCCTCTTTACTCATTTTTTTAACACATAGAATACAGAATCAGCATTCACTGATAATTCACAATGATTCAGTTATCAACATCACTTATCTTGTGTGTTTGGCTGATGTGAGAATGGATATACTCCCTCATCATCAAAATCACCGATTTTGATAGTTGAATCTGGCATCATTGATTTAGAAGCTGCTGGTATTAATTTGGCTGTTCCAATTAATGCTACTCCTAACAAAACAATTGCCAAAATAAATTTTAATTTTTTCATATTATCTTACCTCCGATAATAGAGTATCACATTTAAAATCAATTTTCAAATTGTGTTATTAGTGTTTTATTGTTCTTTTTTGTTATTCAATTATTATTTTTTATATATTATTAGTATTTTATTGTTTTTTATATATTTAAAATGCCGTTTTTATAATCATCAACATTTTTCTACAAAATAAAAAACCTGCTTGTTTTGCAGGCTTAACAGGGTCTCTACTCTTCAATATCTCCTATAAATTTCATTTTTTTAGCAATATATTTCAAATATTCAGAGGAGAGTAAAATCTCTTTTGTTTCCTTTGATAATCGCTTTTTCTCAAAAAGAGATTCATAAATCTTTTTAGTTAAATCACAATACTCTACAATCTGAAAGTCTATTTCTTCTTTCTTATAGTCCTCTAAGTAATAAGAGAGTAAAACTACAATCATAGATACTCTAACCTTTATACTATCATTTGATAAATACATTTCATTAAACAAGATGATTTGCTTATAATCCTCTAGCATAAATAATGCCATAAGGTAATGCATAACAATATGCTTTGTATACGGGTATTTAGTTTCTTCATTTAAGACATAATTTAAAATAGGAGTTATAACTTCTAAAGCGAGTTGTGGAAACTTTAGTTTATTATACATTGCAGCTATATTATTTTTGGCAACTATGTATCTTTTTATATTACTATCCTCTAAATAGAGTTTTTCAGCTTTATTATAAAATAAAATGGATTTGGAATAGTCTTCTTCCTGATAGGCTACTGTTCCCATAATATGATAATACATCCATAATAGATTTGGATATTTACTATAACAATTCTTATCATGAATTGCTTCTTTACTTTTATTTGCATAAAGTAGAACCATTAAAAACATGGGTTCTAATTCATTTTCAAAAAATTCTTTTGGAAAATGAGAGATATATTCTACATCTTCACTTATATCATCGATAGTTTCAGAATATAGCTTATTTTGATTCATCATATATAGAATACGAAATAAAACAAAAATAGGCTTTAAATAATTATTTTGATTGATATACTGTTCTAATTCTTTATAATCCTCTTTAGCTTCATATTTATAATAGATTGCCATATAAAGTCTAGATAATAACATCTCATACTTTGTTTGATACGTTTGATCTAAGGATTGAACTTCAAAATAATTTAAAAGAGTTTTGTGATTATCATTTTTAGCCACATCTATGATTCGGTTTAATCTATAAGTTGAAGCTGGAATATTTAGATCCACTAATACCTCTTTTTTTAATTTATCCTTATATTTAAACATTCCATCAAAGAAGTAATAATATTTATTTGTCTTTTCAAAATAAATTTGAAGTGAATAATAACTTATTTCTTTCATTTTGCTTCACCATCCCTGTATATAATGTACTTGCATTCTATCACAAAGCTTGATTTTTTGCAAATTTGATAATCAATAAGCAACTATTTTTCAATTGAAAAAAGTAGTATTTTTAACCAATAAAACAATTATTTACTAACTTTTTTATTAAAAATCAATTCAATAATTATTATCAACATTTTTCAAAACTATATTTATTAATGATATTTTACTGATTAATTATATCATAAAACTAAAAAACTACATTTCTCTAGCTCTTCTATGCTTGGCGTTAGACTTAGAAGGTATTTAAATCTTTGAGGGCTTTGTTTTTAAATACTCCATTCCTTAACTTTTTCCGATACAGATACATAATGCTTTCTATCATCTTCTTATTAGTATTATGTCACATTATCATCAAAATATCTGTATTGTCAGTCGTTATTTTTAATAGATATTTTGCTGATAGAGGAAAAGAAAAATTCTACTATTATCAGTAGAATCTATTAAAAAAATATAAATTATAGTTTCAAAATATTGATATCTTCTATCTCGACAATAGGAATAAGTTTTAGTTCATTATCCATTTGGAGCTTTAGACCTAACTCATTAACCTCTTCGACAATACCTTCATAAGTACCTTGTTTTGTGTAGATTTCAGCCAAAACATGAATTCTGTAATAAAGCATTGCCTCTATATCCTCTAATCGGTGATGAGCTACCTTTTTTCGTTTCACATTCCGACTATCAAAAAAATCCTGATTTTCATTTCCAGACTTTTTGTCACTTACACTATCAATAAATAAAGTTGGATCATTTACCATTTTTGAATCACCTTAGTATAATACTATGAAGGTGTTTTAGGAATTATGCTTTTTTAAATAATTTGATACAGAGGTTGCACAAACAGCCCCCTCTCCAACGGCCTTAGAAATCTGTAATAATCCGCCAATAGAATCCCCGCATGAAAATAATCCATCAATATTGGTCATTAGATTTTCATCTACTAAAATGTTGTTTCCATTTAAGCCAATACCGAGATGCTTTGCAAGAGTAAAGCCTGAAGCATTACCAATTGCTACAAAGCAGCCATCTATAGGATATCTCCTTCCTCCAGCTTCAAAAGCCTCAATATGATTATCTCCTATGACTTTATCAATTGAATCTAAAACAACAGGAATAGAAGAATTAATCTCTGCTACCAAAGGTTTACCATCTGTAAAAACAGTAATATCCTTACAAATATTTTCTAATACAGAAAGCTCATGAGCCATATACTTTCCATTTCCTATAAGAGCTATTTTTTTCTTTCTATAGAAAAAACCATCACAGGTAGCACAATAAGAAACGCCTTCTAGGTTATCTGCCTTAGCATAGCGATTTCTTGAAGTGCCGCAGGCAAGTATAACTGTCTTTGCTTCATAGGTTTCTTCATTTGTAGTAATGATAAAATGAAGTTCTTTATTGATTTCAAGAACTTCTTCTTCCTTTATAGGAATATCAAAAGCCTTTGCTTGATTTTCTCCTGCTTTTAAGAGCTCTGGACCAGTAATATGAGAAATACCATAGTAATTCTCAATATCCTTAACATGCTCTAATGCTCCTCCATCTTTCGCAATAATGAGAGGCTCATAGCCATACCGTTTTAAATAGATGCTAGCAGTTATTCCCGCTGGTCCTTTACCAATTATTATACAATCGTAAATCATTTAATAAATTCCTTCAAGGCTTGAATAGGCTGATAGCCTACTGTCTTATTCACAACCTTGCCATCCTTCACTAAAAATAAAGCAGGAATAGATGAAATATTGAAGCTACCTGCTAGTTCCTCCTCTTCATCTACATTCACCTTGCCGATCACAAGATTTTCCTCTTCTGCAAGCTGTTCTAATACTGGAGATAGCATTCTGCATGGCCCACACCAGTTTGCCCAGAAGTCCAATAGAATTGTACCTTCTTTTACAACCTCATTAAAATTATCCTTAGTTACTGTAATCACTGACATAATTTAATCACTCCTTATATTCTTTATGTACATCTGTTAATTCTTCTATCATCAAATCCTCTAAAAAGTTTTTTCCTTTAAAGGTATCTGGTTCATCCTTAAATAATTCTTTATCCGCTAATTGACTAGAGGCTAAAAACAATACGATTGCTGCACAATTTGAAAGATTTAAGCTTCTTACCTTATCTGTTGTAGGTATACGGAAGCAATCCTCTAAATGGTCTTTTAAAATATCATAGGCAATCCCCGTAGATTCCGCTCCTAAAATCAGATAAATTTTTTCATCCTTAGCTTCCTTAAAATCAATTTGGATAGGACTTTTATGTCCATATCTTGTTAAGAAATAATACTTACCTGGATTCTTTTTACAAAAATCATCATAGTCCTTATAGACTTCATATTCTAAATACTCAAAATAATCCAGTGAACTTCTTTTTAAATGCTTTTCATCTAAACTAAAACCTAAAGGCTCTATCAAATGGAGCTTGGCGTGAAAGCCAACACAGCTACGCATAATATTACCTGTATTTTGAGGAATTTCAGGATGATATAATACTACATTTAATTTCACTTTACTCTTCCTTTCTTAGTATGTGTACATTGTCTTCTATTTTATTCCTTAAATTTGCTTGCCAGTTAAGGTATAGGCATCAGCATCTAAAACACGTACATCAACTCTTTGACCTAAGGTAAGCTCTTCCTTAGCAGCTATATAGATGCAGCCATCTATCTCATCGGGAGCAAACTCCTCAGATCTTGCCACATACATATAGGATTGTTCATCATAGCCAATAATAAAAGCATCCTTGATAATACTGCCAATTTTGGCTTGTTTTAATTCATAAGCAATCTGCGCTTGGACAGTCATTAACCGCTCATAACGCTTTTGTTTTGTTTCTTCAGAAATTGTATTTGGATACTTACAAGCTAAAGTATTTTCCTCTAATGAAAATGTAAATGCTCCCATATGATCAAAGCGAATATCTTTTATGAATTCAATCAGCGCATCCACATCCGTTTCCTCTTCATAAGGAAAACCTACCATCAATGTGGTTCTTAAAGCTGCAGATGGAATTTCTCTTTTAATCTTATGAAATAAACTAACTATCATTTCCTTATTGCTTCTTCTAAGCATTGCCTTCAAAAGCTTATCCTCACAGTGCTGGATAGGTATGTCAAAATACTTCATTATTTTAGGACTATTTTTTATTAATTCAATGAGCTCATCACTCACTAACTCAGGATATAAGTAAAAAAGTCTAATTTTGAAATCTCCTTCAATTTGGATAAGCTCCCTTAATAAATCTACTAATGCATGTCTATGATATAAATCAAAGCCATATTTTGATAAATCCTGAGCTACCAAATTTAATTCATAGGCACCTTCTCTAACTTCTTTTTTTACTTCAGCAACAATATCCTCTATCGTTCTACTTTTCAAATTTCCACGAATAAGAGGAATCGCACAAAAAGCACAACGATTCATACACCCTTCTGCAATCTTTACATAACGCATATAGTTAGGTGTAGAATAAATACGATTTAAAGGATCATATTTCTTTTGATATTGATAATCAGATTTTACGACCTGATTGATAATATTGGCTAGATTCGGATATTCATCAATCGTGATAAATCTGTCAACCTCTGGAATCAAATTAACAATTTCTGTTTTATATCTTTGAGGAAGACATCCACATACCACAAGCTTGGCTTTGGTTTGTTTTTTCACCTCTACAAGTTCAAAGATTGTATCAATTGCTTCTTTCCTTGCAGGTTCGATAAACGCGCATGTATTTAAAAGAATAAGTTCTGCCTCTTGTGGTTCAGCTACAAGAGTAATATTTTCTTTTAAAACGCCTAAAAGCATTTCACTATCCACTTGGTTTTTTGCACAACCAAGACTCTGCATAAATAACTTCATACTACATTTACCTTCCTATAATAGTTTTACTAAAAATAGGAGGCCTACTGCTATACCAACACTGAGTATATAAGTAAATATTACAGACCATGCTGTTTTCTTATGTCTTGCAAAGCATAATAACAAACATATTACAGGACCAATAAAAATATAAAATACTTTATCTGTCAACAATACAAAAACACTTTCTTTTATTGACTCGTTGATAACAAAACCACAAGCATAAATCATTGCCAAAGTAGCTAGTGTAGCTGCAAGGGATAACCCTGCCATACCAACGCCACCATAAAAACGATAAAAGCGGTCAATCTTTTTCGCATAGCGTTCTTCACTTATCTTAAGCTTCTCATACTCCGTTTGTTCTTTTTCAAGAAGAATTGATGAGTTCTTGCGATAATATGCAAGTCGGCAAAGTCTATTATATTTTTTCTTAGCAATACTTCTTAAAACTGCTATTACGATTGCCACTAAAATAGCTAACCCAGCTCCTACAAAACATAGAATATGGATGAGCATTGGAATCTCTTGTAATTCTTCTACTTTCTTATCTAAGATTTGTGATATAAAAGAAATTATCATATTTCTTAATGATGGAATTAATCCAAGAAACACATATCCAATAGTTATTAGTACTGTAAGGAAGATACTCCAGAAAGAAAAGTAACCGTGATTTTTTAAAGACTTTTCCAGCTTGCGTAAATTATATTCACAGCTTACAACTGAAGTATATGGAGATTCCATAGTATCTGCCAACAACATCTTTTCTTCTAGAAGACTTGAACTAGCATAGGTATCGCAATAAGGAATTGTAGGTTCTAAATTGGAGTCCTTAATTTTAATTTTTTCAATTTTGTATAGATCCACCCACTCTAAATAAAGTGTGTGAATCTTCTCATGATGCTCAATCTTCTTAATATCGCTCATCTTATTATATTTTTTAGAAGCCTTTTTAGCATCTTTAATTTTTCTGCGGAAATTTTTTCCCTCTAAGCCTTTGTATTTATATTTCTTATAGTTGATTAAAATACTTTGATAAAAAGCTTCTTCCAAAATAGAAAGTGGCAATTCTATATCTCCACGAACAATAGAAAACCCTGAAAAAACAGGACAATGCTTTTTTCGAAGTTCTAACACGAAAGAAAGAGAATATCGATATGCCAAAGAAAGCTGGATTTGTCTAGACTTAAAAATGCACAATGCTTCTTTAAATGGATCCTTCGCATTAGAAATAGCTTGTATGCATCCGCCAATAGACTCAATGGAATCCTTCTGCATATATCCTGCAAGATAATCTAAAGCAAAATCATCATCATGATTTTCTTCAAATGCTAGTAAATCTGCCTTCAGTTTTTCATCCTCTATAGTAGGAAGAATGGTATTAGAAAAACCATGGTCCTGTGCAAAATATACAAATGTCTTATTTGATTTAATATCTTTTAAAATTTCCTGAATCGTTCTATATCTACGATGTCCAACATATAAAATATGCTCTTCTGTTACAAGATATATAATCATACTTAAAGCATTTTGAAGAAAACGACTCTGATATAATAAAGACTGGATTGATTTTTTATAAGTCTTAAATCGCTTAAAAAATTTGACAAAAGCTTTTTCTTTAATTGCTTGTAAAGCTAAATCAAATCTATTCACAAATGCCAAACCTAAGGAATTTAAATCTTCATATTCCTGCTCATCAAATATATATGGTTTCATAACGAACCTCCTTACATAAGATTTATACTATCTAAAATAATGGTCGTAGGACCAACATTGGTAAATTCAATCTGCATACTTGCTCCAAAAACACCCGTTTCTACTACTACTCCATAACTTTTTAACACTTCAATAAATTGTAAAAATAAGGCGTTTGCTTGGTCATAATGCATGGCCTCAGTAAAGCTAGGTCGATTGCCCTTTTTAGCATCGGCATAAAGAGTGAATTGTGAAATGGCTAAAATTGCGCCACTAACATCTAAAATACTCTTATTTAGTTTACCCGCTTCATCCTCAAAAATTCTTAAGCCAATGATTTTTTTAGCCAAACACTCTACTTCCTTCCTTGTATCTGTATGGGTAAAGCCAACAAGTAGCATATACCCCTTCTTAATTTGCCCCGTAATAGAGTGATTAACAACACATTTTGCATCCTTAGCACGCTGTACAATTACTCTCATATATTATCTCTTTCTATATTATCAATAAACTTAATTTTCTTTAAATTAACAATCATCTTTTCTAAATCCATCAAGCTATAGGTTAAAACCTTCAGCTTAACAACTGTCTGTAAATTCTGATTATTTGTCGCGTTTATAGATAAAATAGACAGTCCATTTGCAGAAACTACATTCATAATGTCAACTAATAAATTATTATTTGTTGTTGCAGAAATCTTAATACAAACTGGATACTTACGATTTGGATTCGTAGCCCAAGAAAGTGGGATTAATCTCTCCTTTGCAAAAGATAATGCATTCTTACAATTCTTATGATGGATAACTATGCCATAGCCTTTCGTTACATATCCCATAATTGGATCTCCTGGGATTGGATTACAGCAGCTTCCAAGTTTAAGTTGAGGATTACTTAATCCCTCTACAACAACACCTGTTTCAGAATTTGTTGTAAGAATTTTTTGGGAACGTTCTATCTGCTTGGCAAGATTTTCTTCATAGCCATGCTTTTCACCTAAACGATTGGAAATCGTCTTGACTGAAATATTTCCTTTGCCTATTTCATAATATAAATCTTCAACAGAATGAATATTATTTTTACCAAATTGGGCTTCAATAAGTGCATCATCAAGATCTAAATGGATTTTGGCAATTCGGAACTCTTCTTCAAGACTTGCTTTACCATTCGCAACCAAAACATCTCTATTTTGCTTATTCAAGAAGCTCTTAATCTTGTGTCTAGCACTAGATGTTTTCGCAATCTTCAACCAGTTCTCAGATGGTCCAAATGAGCTTTTACTTGTTTTAATTGAAATAATATCTCCATTTTGAAGCTCATAATCTAGGGGTACAATCTTTTGATTGACCAAAGCTCCCACTGTTTTATTTCCAATATTCGTATGAATTTTATAGGCAAAATCTAAAGGTGTTGCCCCCTTAGGTAAAGCAATTACCTCTCCTGTTGGGGTGTAGACATAGACGTTTGTTGTTAAAATATCTTCCTTAATTGTATCAACAAAATCCTTTGCCTCACTATTCTTATCCTCTTCAGAGTACTCTAAAAGTTCAGCATACCATTTTAGCTTGGAAGCAATTTCAAACTGCTCTTTTTCTCTTGAATACTCTACATTTTCCTTGTACGCCCAGTGAGCAGCGATACCTAGTTCTGCAACTCGATCCATTTCAACAGTTCTAATTTGTACTTCAAAAATTAAACCATCACTACTGATTACAGTTGTATGTAACGATTGATACATATTTGGTTTAGGTACGGCAATATAATCCTTAAATCTTTTAGGAACAGGAGTATAATGTGCATGAATAATTCCTAATACCTGATAACATTCACTAATGGTATCTACAATAATACGAATAGCCAAAATATCATAGATATCCTCAAAGGCCTTATTTTGATTGATCATCTTTTTATAGATGCTAAAGGTATTTTTAATTCTACCCTTAATCTCAAATTGAGGGATATGATGAGGCTCTAAGTAAGCTTTAATTTCATCAATAGTATGATCAATACTATTCAAACGAACAGAGGTATTTGTTTTAATTTGATTGATAATTTTAGCATAAGCTATTGGTTCAACATATTTTAACGCAGTATCCTCTAATTCAGCTTTTATTTGGAACATACCTAGCTTGTGAGCAAGAGGTGCATAAATATCAAGAGTTTCCCTTGCAACACGCCTTTGTTTTTCTTCTGAACAAACCCCAAGAGTTCTAATATTATGAAGACGGTCTGCAAGCTTAACTATAATGACACGAATATCCTTTGCCATAGCAAGAAGCATATGCTGCTGATTTTCTGCTTGCTTCTGTTCTAAAGTTGTAAATGTCATTTGTTCAAGCTTTGTAACACCATCAACAATAGAGACAATATCCTCACCAAACTCTTTTGCAAGATCCTCTTCTGTTTCATTTGTATCTTCTAAAGTATCATGTAAAAGTCCAGCACAAATGGTTGCAGGACCTGCATGTAGTTCAGCTAATATAATAGCAACACTTAAAGGGTGAATGATGTAGGCTTCTCCAGATTGACGAAATTGTCCCTTATGAAGTCTATTTGCCAAATCATATGCCCTTTTCATTAAGCTTTGCGATTCTTGTTTATGAATATATTGACTTGTAAGTGCATATAAATCTTCATAGCTTACCTGCATCTTTTCACCTCCTTTGAAAGTTGAAAAATTTATTCTCCTTCGTATTCCATTAAAGATAAAACATCATAGTTCTTTAAAAGCTCTCGTCCCTTTAAATCTACGAGTTCAATTAAACAAGCAATACCTACAACTGTAGCTCCTAAGCGCTCACACAAATGAATTGTAGCCTTAACAGTTCCGCCAGTTGCAAGTAGGTCATCAATAATAACAACTCGGTCACCCTTTTTAAGGGCATCCTCATGTATACATAATGTATTAGAACCATATTCTAAATCATATTTTTCATCTAAAGTTTTTCTAGGAAGCTTCCCAGGCTTTCTAATTGGTGCAAAGCCTATACCTAAGTTTGTAGCTACAGGACAACCAAAGATAAATCCACGAGCCTCAGGTCCTACAATCATAGTAGCCTTCTTCTCTTTTGCAAATTTTGTAATTTCTTCGACAGAATAACGATAAGCTTCTCCATCTCCCATTAAGGGTGTTATATCTCTAAATACAATTCCTTCCTTTGGATAATTGTTTATTGTAGCAACATACTTCTTTAAATTCATAATTTAAAACCTCCAACACATATATTGTATTATATCATAGATTTATTAAAAAAAGGTTGATGAAATGAAAAAAAAGTTAACAAATATCGAAGTTATTCTAATTGTAGGTACTACAATTAAGATTTTAGGTCTAGTTTACAAGATTTTACTCACAAGAATATTAACTATAGAGGGTATGCGCATCATGTCTTTTGTCTTTCCTACCCTAAGTCTTGTCTTATGTTTATCCTCCTTATCCATTCAAACTGTAGTAAATCAAAACATCTCTGCAAAGCTAAACAGCTCCAGAACCATTTTAAAATCCGCCTTTAGAATCACCTTTATTTCCTCTTCAATAATCTCTATTATTCTCTTGTTTTCTTTCCCTCTTTATAAGATTATTTATCAAAACAGCTTTATCTATTATCCCCTTTTAATCTGTATACCTTTGATCTATTTATCCAATACCTCTGGACTATTTAAAGGCTATCTTGAAGCAAATAACAACTTTAAAACACCTTACTTTTCTAATCTTTATGAGCAGATTGCTAAGTTTACATTAACCTTTTCTATGCTCTTTATTTTTGCAAAACAAAGTTTAGAATTTAAAATCTTTATGTGCTTTATGGCATTAATGCTTTCTGAAGTAGTTTCCTTTACTTATTTATTTTTCAAAGTAAAGAATAAACATAAATTTGCTTACCGTATGGTAGAGACAAATGGCTACGAAAAAAGTATTTTAAAGCAGGCACTACCTTTAACCCTAGATCAGCTTGCAGTAACTATTACAGGCTACCTAGAACCACTCATCTTTTATTATGCAATGAGTTTAAATGGGACAACAATTTATGAATCTACTCTATACTATACACAGGTTTGTTCTTATGCTGTACCCCTTCTTTTATTTGCCCAATTTGGTATTTACAGTATAACAAAATACACCTTTCCAAAAATTACAAAAAATCAAGGGAAACCCGAGTTATATCAAATCCTATCTAAAGCCTTTTTTCTTTCTATGGTAATTGCAGCTTCAAACCTAGTCTTAAGTTTATTCTATGCCAAAGAAACTTTAGCCCTAATGTATAAGGATTTTAGTGCCTATCCAATTGTTGAAAAGCTTGCCATATTCTATTTATTTTCTTATTTCAATCCAATTCTTATCTCTATTCTACAATCCTATAAAAAAGAAAAAAAGCTACTTTTTTGTTCGATAGCTTCTTATACTATTACCTTAGGGTTAGTATTTATATTAACTTATCTTTATGGCAAATCCGGATTCTTAACAAGTATTGTCATAGGAAATATGCTTAAGTTTAGTTTGCTTCTTTTCTTTGCTAATCAAGCAGTACATTTCAAACCAAATATAAAACGATTACTCCCATTAGTTAGTATAGTTGCTCTATATTTATCTATGAATTACTTTCACAAAAGTCTATTCACACTCATTATCTCAACTCTACTATGTGGCCTATTAGTTCTGGTGCTTTTTTATCTTTTCTATAGTAAAAATAAAAAGTACTCTTATGCAAGGATGCATAAATAATCTTTTTATGATTTAAATGATGCTTCTCTAGCTTCTTCATAAATTCTTCATATTCCCATTCCAAAAGCTTTAAGCTGTCTTTGACAATTTGACCACTCATAATGACTGGAAGCTTAATCTCATCGAAACGCTCTTTTCTAAAAATAGATAAGGTTCCATTTGTTTCTAAAATAGCTAGCTTTATTTCATCAATATCCATAACATGTTCTAAACGCATTTGGGACACTAAATCATCTACGGTATAGTGTTCCTTTTTCATATTTTGAATTAAAAGCTTCCCATCTAAAACAATCGTTGTAGGTGAACCATCGATGATATTTCTAAAAAAGGCACACTTGATTAATAATAAGCTTAATAGCTTTTGAAGTACAACTAAAACAAACACACAAAAGTAGCTTGGTATAATAAACTGATCATTATCTATTCCTAAAGCTCCAATATCTGCAATAATTAAAAGAACAACCAAATCAAAAATAGAAAGCTCTCCAACCTCACGCTTTCCAAGTATTCTTAAAACTAAAATTAAACAAAAAAAGATAGCTGTTATCTTTAATAATAATATCCCATAATTCACTTGTCTTCACCTAAAGTTATTTTTAACATAAAATAGAAATCTTATTCATATATTTAACTGGTGAATCATATGAAACAAAAAGTGAAAAGTGGTATCAAAATTTATTTATTTTTAGTATTATATTTGACAGTAGCAACCATAATCTATACCATCTATATCAACAAATCCAGTCAAGACTTCAGTTTAATTGCTAAGCTGGTTATTGGTGGCGTTGCCTATATGATGTTAGGATTTACCTATGCGAATGCAGTTCATAAAAAAGGCCTTATTGTTGGCTTATTTGTAGGAATCTTGCATTTCTTTTTGATTGCCTTAGTCTATTTTTTATGTACGGGAAAATTTGAATTTCAGGTTTTACCTTTCTTTATCAGTATTCTTCTTTCTGGTATTGGTGGAATGCTTGGCGTTAATCTCAAGAAATTATTTTAAAAAAAAGAAAATTATGATACAATAAGCAATAGGTGATGTATATGAAGCCATTAGCTTATCGAATTAGACCAAAAACATTTGAAGATATTGTAGGGCAGGATCATTTGGTTGGTCCTAGAGGTGTTATTAAAAAAATGCTTGATGCCAACCAACTATGTTCTATGATTTTATATGGACCAGCAGGCTGTGGAAAGACCTCTATTGCTGAGGTAATTGCAAGCTACTACGCACTAAATTCTTATCATTATAATGCGTCCATAGATAACAAGGCAAAGCTTAAGGAAATTGCAGAGGCTGCAAAACTATATCAAAATGTTATATTGATTATAGATGAAATCCATAGAATGAAAAAGGATGTTCAGGATTTTCTTCTTCCCTTTGTTGAGTCTGGTGCGTTAACCATTGTTGGCTTAACAACAGAAAATCCATATCGGGCAATCAATCCTGCCATTCGTTCTCGAACTCATATCTATCGTCTAAACGAGATTACAAAGGAAGATATCATAAAGCTTCTAAAGAAAACAATTGAACAAGAAAAGATGAAAGTAATTTCAGAGGATATCTTAGAGTATATTGCTGTTGTATCTTCCTGTGAGGTTCGTTCCAGCTTAAATATGCTTGAAATTGCAAATATGCTAGATCAAGAGGAATTAACTCTAGATAATGTAAAAGCCTTAATCGGTAAAAAAAGCTTCGCCATTGATGAGGAAGGCGAAAGCTATTATGATATTGCATCTGCAATGATTAAATCTATTCGTGGAAGTGATCCTAATGCGGCTGTTCATTATTTATCTAGGCTTTTACAGTCAGAGGATATTGAATTTATTGCTAGACGTTTGATGATTTTAGCTTATGAGGATGTCGGACTGGCAAACCCAAATATTGGACCTAGAGTTTACGCAGCCTGCCATACTGCCTTAGAGGTAGGACTTCCTGAGGCAAGAATTCCATTATCCTATGCTGCCATTGATTTAGCTACTTCACCTAAGAGTAACTCTGCTTATTTAGCAATTGATAAAGCATTAGCAGATTTAGAACAGATGACCTCTATGCAAATTCCACCACACATTTTGAATAAAGAATTGAAAAGTCACAAATATACCTATCAGTATCCACATGACTTTAAAGGAGGATATGTAAAACAACAATACCTTCCTGATGACCTCATCGATAAGGTTTATTATGAGGCAAAGGATACTGGAGCATATGAACGTGGTGTTAAGGAATATTTAAATAAATTAAAACAAAGTTAATATTTGATTTTATCAAAATCAACTACTGAAACATAAGGTGTTTGTCCATGATACAAGGTACCATCCTTTCGAATGAGGACATCACCTTTTTTTTGTAGTCTACAAGCCATATCAGAACCAAAAAGCTTTATAGAGGTAGAAACATCACTCATATTAAACGCGATGATATCACATTTATTCATCTCAAGCTTGGCTAAGGCATTTTTATTTCTAGCAACAATAATCATCGTCATACCTACTTTCATAGAAAAGCGAATTGCATAGATAATCTTTTGATACAACCCACTGGAAATACTTGCTAGATCTAAACACAAAAAATGAAATTGAGGAAGCATTGGCTCCATCTCTAAATTGGATTTTTTAATTTGAGCATTGGCTTCTTCTATACTATCACAATTAAAATATTTCAAAACCTCATTTCTCCTTTCGTATTCACTAAAAGCTTCATCTAAAGCAATAGAGGCAGATTTTTCATTATTTACATATAAAAAGCCATCCTTATTCATTTGGGGAAACTCATGATCAAAATCATAAAAATAAATATCACTGTATTTAATATTTTTAATTAAAATACTTAGAACCAGACTTCGAATACAGGTTTTAATTCCACTTGTTGAATCTCCCGTTAAAACAAGCATTCTTCCTTCTTTAGCATCAAAACTAATATGACTTCCATCTACATCTACTGCCAAAGGAATCTTCTTACTGCTTCCTTCTTCTAAAAGCATTGCCTTTAATGTAAGCAGCTTACGAAACTGATTGGAATAATCTAATGCATAACCATTTTCCTGTTTAATAAAAAAGCATTGTCTGTTAAAAAAGCCAAGAATAGCTTTAATTTCATCATCATTCTTATGAGCAAATTTCATCAAAAATCTTGAAGAGGAATAGGATGTCTTATAGCTATCCACCATTACATAAATTTTTCTTTCCCTTACAAAGTTTTTAAAACTTTCAAATTTCTCTTTATTAATTTCACTTTGTAAAACAAAATTCACCTGTTCTTCTGTATCCTCTAGGCTTTGCATTGTCATTTTTTTTGATTGGTTTTTTGTGATAGTTGGATAATGAAGATTTTTTAAAAATTTTTTTGTAGCATCTATTGCCTGCTTAGGAATCTTTGTAAGATGACCACCCTTAAAAATGGTTAATAATTTTAAATTTGCAAAATAGGATATGCCAATAATCATAAATGCAATTCCTAAGATAATGCTTCCTATTTTACTCACTAAAAGACAGGAAACCTGGAGAAGCAGTGCTCCTAAGATTCCTCCCCCACAGCTATAGCTAATATTATAGGATTTTAAGTAATGCTTGTATAACTCTAATGTCTTGCTTAAAACATTCGTACTAGACATTCCCAAGGCGTCATAAAGTCCTAAATGCGCAAACATTAAAAAAGCAATAAAGATAAAAATAAAACCAATAAAGGAAATATGATGAAAATCTAATTTTTTTTTAAAAAATAAAAAAATGATACAGTAGCCTAAAATAAAAGCTAAAATCACTGTTGAAAAATCCCCAATTAAAAGTGAAAAAAAGAGAGCCATCGTTTTTCCAGCCAAACCCACTCTACCAATTAATAATATACATAGAACACTTACTCCAATGGTTACTGCTACATAAAGATAATCCTTCTTCTGTCGAATGATATGATTCTTCACCTTAGGCATAAAATCAGCTCCATTTATGCGTACTATAGCATAACCAAACTAAAAAAAATGAAGAAAAAAAGGCTACTTCGTAACCTTTTTAGAATTTTCTATATCCGTTGATATAAGTACTGGAATTATGATTGGATTTCTTTTTGTCTTTTTATAAATAAAATGCTGAAGCTCTGTTTTTAAACTATTCTTATATTCGCTCCAATTGATAAACTTATTTACCAAAAACTGAATAGAAACCTTTTTAAACACCTCAATAATATCTGTATTTAGATCCCCTTCTACATTTGTATAAACAAAGCCCTTAGTTATAATCTCAGGACCTGCCACAAGTGATTTTGTACGGGGATTAATATTTGCACATAGCATTAAAAGTCCATCCTCAGCGAGTAGCTCACGATCCCTCATAACGACATCGCCAACATCCTTGAAGGCTTTACCATCAAGCATAATCTCTCCGACTGGAATATCTCCTGTAATACCACGATATTCTCCATCAATGAAGGTTGCAATATCGCCAGAATCTAAAATTATAACTCTATCATCTGAGTATCCTAGGCAATTCGCAATAATACGAAGTGCATATTGATGACGATATTCTCCAATAACTGGAACAATATATTTAGGTAAAAGAATATTAATCATCTGCTTAATCTCTTCACGATTTGCAGAAGAATGTGGTAATAAATTCGCTTTAAACTCTTTCACATTTGTAGTGACACGATAAATAACATCTAAAGTTCTTGCAGCCATTTTTTCTGTTCCAAGATATGGATTTGTCAAAATCACTACTGTATCTGTTGGCTCTAAATGAATGAGTCTATCTACATGCTTTGCCATACGTTGTAGCATAAAATATGGCTCATGACGTTCTCCTGTAACTAAAACTACTAAGTCTTTGTCATTGTTCTTAATCTTCTCATCAATAAATTTCAAGTTAGCTAAATTTTTTAAAGGACATTTCAAATACCCAAGCTGCATTGCTTGATTTACTAATCGCTGGGTTTTTCTACCCAAGATAGCAACCTTCTTTTGTTCTGCAACTGCAATATCAATAATCTGCTGAATTCTTAATAAGTCAGAGGAAAATAACGTGAAGATAACACGATTGTCAGAATGAGATAATATATTTTTAATACGAAGATTAAATTCTAAGATGGTACCTCTACTTTGATCATTATCAGCCCCTAGGCTTTCTGTCAGTAAAGCTAAAACCCCTTCTTTTGAGAAAATTGCAAGTTCTCTATACATATGAGCATAATTAATTTTTGAATTTTGATCAAAATTATAGTTTCCTGTATAGATAATATAACCATCTGGAGTTTTAATTGCGATGCCTAAACAATCTGGAATACTATGAGCAACATCAAAGAAACGTATATCAATATCCTTAAAATGCAATAAGGATTTTGAATTTACTGTGATAAATTTATTTTGTTCTATTGGATATTCTTCTTCCTTTAATCTGTCTAGTAAAACTGCCATCGTAAATTTAGAAGCATATACAGGAACCTTTATTTCCTTCAAAATATTATATACTCCACCAATATGGTCATCATGGGCATGAGTCAAAAAGATACCTACAACTCTATTTTTATTTTGAACTAAAAAAGAAATATCATTGATAATCATATCCACACCATATAGCTCAGCTGTAGGATATTTTAATCCTGCATCTAGGATAAATAGTCTGTGATTTATTTCTATAACATAAAGATTTTTTCCATCTTCCTGGAGTCCTCCAAGCGAAAATATATTCAGTTCTGCCATACAAAATCATGGAATAGCAAAAAGGCTATTCTTCCTCCTACTCAGTTTAAAAATCGAATACTTCGTTAATAACATTATAATCTATTTATACATTTTTTTCAATATATTTTTTAATAATATTTGCAGCTGAAATATATGCGAATTTAGATGGAATAGCACCAACAATTTCATAGGATATTCCAAATGCATTTATTTTATGAATATCAAATCCATAAGGGGCTGAAGACACATCAACAATTCTTTTATCCTTTAATTTTGAATAATCCCAATCTAAATTATAAGGTACTGTATTAACAATCACATCAACCTCTTTAAAATCTGCGATTTCATATCCTAATAGATGAGCATACTTTTCTTCTGCTTCATTCATTGGTACGATTGAAAATTTACTATCATTCATTTTTAATAGTTCTGCAAGGGTAAAACCAATATTCCCAAAGCCAACGATAACTATCTTTTGATCAGATACAGCTAGATTCTTCCTGCTTAAATAATCAATAATGCCCATTGATGTGAGCTTGGCATTAGGAATAACAAATCTGTAATCCTTTAACAGCTCTATTAACTTAATCCCTTTTTGTTCGCATAATTCCTTGAGCTTACTATTAGCATTACCCACAAGAATCGTTTTTATAGCATTCTCCTTTAAAATGTCTAATAAATTTAGTTTAGACTGTTTGATATTGTAGTTTTCATCTATTCCTCCAAAGGGTAAAAGTAAAACATCAATATCTAAAAAATCATATAGTTCGCTTGAAAGCTTTGCGGGCATAAGTTGTGCTAAAGCCTCATAGCGAATATCTCCTTTAATAATACCTAACATTTCATCACCGTTTTTATAGTATGAATGTCATAAAGAAAAGGTGCCCATAGCACCTTAACCTTTTTTATTTAGAAGTTTATAACTTCAACTTCTACTTTAGTTCCCTTTGCAGCTACGAATGCATGATTTGCAACATCTTCACCCCAAGCACCCTTTTCAACTGCGTCCCAAGTCTTGCCAGCTAAAACCTTAAATTCAACATTTGCATCAACAGGTAATAGCTTAGAAGCTGTATAGAGTCCACATTCTGCACAATAGGTAAGCTTAACACCCTTTGCTGGATTCCACTCTCCTAATGCAGGAATGTTTCCTACTACATATAACTCATCCTTAACAGGAGACTTTACTAAAAACTCAATTTTTGTATTTGCCATAATTTTATAACTTTCCTTTCTTAATCTCGGAAACATTTTATAAAAAAAAGATTTACATTTCAAGTATAAAACGTTTCCTAAATGAAAACTTGCCAAAATAATACATATTATTTAAATTTTTAGTAAAAAATATAGCTGTAACCAATAAAAATGTGATATGATAAGTATGGTGATTCAAATGAACTTTCCGACAGTGAAAAGAGAACAAAAAAAAGTAATAAATAAAGCCAATCTAGGTATGGATCTGGAAGAGGCGATTAATGAAAGTAATACCTATTATCTAAATAATAATATTGCTGTCATTCACAAAAAGCCTACCCCTGTCCAAATTGTTAAGGTGAATTATCCTTCAAGAAACAAAGCCGTAATTACAGAGGCTTATTATAAGACCCCTTCTACTACGGACTATAACGGAATTTATAAAGGAAAATATATTGATTTTGATGCAAAGGAAAACCATAATAAAACTGCTTTTCCTCTTGCAAATGTGTCTACCCATCAGGTAGAACATTTAAGAGCTGTACAGGCTCATGGAGGAATTGCCTTTTTACTGGTTGCTTGGAATATGTATGATGAATATTATTTATTACCTTTTGATGTTTTGTTTGAATACTGGAATGCATCACTCAATGATGGCAGAAAGTCCATTCCCTATGAAGTTTTTAAAAAAAGAGCCTATCCAATCAAACAAGGCTACTTGCCAAGAATACCTTATTTAAAGGTTATCGATGAAATCTATTTTAAATAAACTAGTTCTCGGGGTTACCATACTTACACTTATCATCACAATTACTCTAAGCATTGGTGGGATTATTCTTTTCAAAAATGCCAGCAATACTTCCATTTCTATTAAAGAAAACAGTAAGCCCATCTATATCTATGATGATACAGATACACTCATTTCTTCTGATAGCTTATATTATGAATATTGTTCTATTCAAGAAGTTAGTCCTGAAGTGGTTCATGCTGTAGTAGCAATTGAAGATAATGATTTTTATAATCATCCAGGAATCTCTATTCCAAGAATTGCCCATTCTATCTACCAAAACATAACCAATGGCTCTATTATTTCTGGTGCTTCTACGATTACACAACAATATATTAAAAATACATATTTTACAAATGAAAAGACTTTTTCAAGAAAAATAAATGAAATCGCTTATGCATTAGAGCTTGAAAAAAAATATACAAAGGATCAAATTATGGAAGCCTATTTAAATACTGTTTTATTTGGTAGTAATATTTACGGAATTAAAATGGCCTCTAAATACTACTTTGATAAAGAGCCTAAGGATATTACAACCAATGAAGCGGCTATACTTGCAGGTATGATTCAGCTTCCTAATCACTATAATCCTTTAAAGAATCCTGAAGCTGCCACTACACGTAAAAATCTAGTATTAAGACGTATGTGGGAGGAAAGCTATATCACAGAACAATCCTATAATGAATTAAAAGAGATTCCTGCTGAAGACATTGTACACAAGGGATTTACAAATCAAAGGATTACCTATTTAACACCTTACATTGACTATCTTTTTGCAAATCTACCACAAAATAGTGATACGATTACCACAATGAAAACGTATTTAGATACAAATATTCAAAAAACACTTTATTCTATTATGAATAATGATTATAAATTATTTAATGATGATGAACTGAATTGTGCGATTGTAGTCTTAGATAATAAAACCTATGGTGTAAAGGCAATAACAGGAAACAGATCCTATAACGAACGCGTAATCAACTATGCAAGTGATGTTCTTCTACAACCAGGTTCAACAATTAAACCTCTTCTTGATTACGCACCAGCTATAGAGTTTTTAAACTATACTCCTGCTACCATAATCAAAGATGAAGAATATACGTATAAAAATGGAACAAAACTAAAAAATTATGATAATAATTATTTGGGAGCCATCACCTTAAGAAAAGCTTTAAGTGATTCAAGAAATATTCCAGCAGTAAAACTATTTAATGAAGTTGGGTATGAGCGTGCCTTTGGATTCTTAAAAAATTTAGGCATTGAAAAAACAGATACCATTTATGAAGCAGATGCTATAGGTGGTGCAACAACAGGATATACACTTCTAAGCCTAGCCAATGCTTATCAAGCATTTGCGAACCTAGGCTATTATAAAAAAGCTAGAGCCTATAAAGAAATTGGATATGAGCTATCCACCTATAAAAATGATACTTCTGCAAAACTCGTAATGAAGCCTACTACTGCATTTCTTATAAATAGTATTTTGCATGATGTTTTTAAAGGAAGTGTCTTTGATCAGAAAAGTACTTATATGATGGCTAAAACTGGACAAACCAATTATGATCAAGCTACAATAGCCAAATATCATCTTCCAAGTAACGCAACTAAAGACTCCTTATTAATCGCCTATACAAAAGATTTAACTATCGGTGTGTGGGTTGGCTATGAAAGGATTACTGATGGTAAGTTTTTAGATTATTATAAGAAAAATATACCTAGAAGTATTATGAAACTTCTTCTAGATACCTTTGCACAAAAAGGGTTATACTATAATGAGATTGAGGGCATCAAGAAAAGCTATATTACAATCTATGAAGATCAAGTATACCTAGCAAAAGAAAATGGTTATTATGAATACTTCTTAGATGGAACTCAACCCTTAACCTATCCAAATTATGAATTTAAAGCATGAAAAAAGAGGTTGTACAAACCTCTAAAATGCTAAGAACAATAAATATGCTAAACCATAATATAACACAATAGCAATAATATCGTTTAATGTTGTAATAAATGGACCTGAAGCAACTGCTGGGTCTATTTTTATTTTCATAAAGAAAATTGGAATTGCAGAACCAATTAAGCTACAAATCGTCATAGCCATCAGTAAGGATAAAGCTACGATTCCTGAGGCCTTTAGTGCTTGTAGATGATCATATACATCACCACTTATAGACTGCTTCGTAATAAATAGGAAGCAAAATACAAAGGCAAAGGCTAAAATAGCTAGAATTACGCCATTCATAAAACCAACACGAATCTCTTTAAAGCACAATTTCAGCAAATCTTTAGCTTTAACTTCTTCAACAGATAACATACGAATCGTTACCGCTAAAGATTGTGTTCCTGTATTACCAGCCATATCTAAGATTAAGGACTGGAAAAAAACAATTACTGGCAATGCAGCAACTACTGTTTCAAAGCCTGAAATCAGACTAGACACAACCAAGCCTAAAAATAACAATGCTATCAACCATGGAAGTCTTTTCTTAACTGATAAGAAAACAGATTCATTTAAATTTTCTTCCTCTGTCAAACCACCGAGCTTAGCATAGTCATCTCCCATTTCTTCATCTAATACTTCAACAACATCATCTGAGGTTACTACACCAATGATTTCATTTTTAGCGTTTAAAATCGGATAAGAATCCAAGGCATAATCTCTTAATCTACCAATACAATCTGTAACTTCTTCATTTGCATAGAAATAAGGGTAATTCTGTTTCATTAAAGATACTAAATCATCATTTTCTCTAGCAATTATCAAATCACGCAAGTCTAAAGCTCCAAAGAAATGATGATATTCATCTTCAACATAAATGGTAGAAACATTATCATTTTCTGCAGCTTCCTTAATTACTCTTTTCATTGCAGTTTTTACATTATTACTTTTGGATATTAAAATGAAATTTGTGGTCATTTTGCTACCAATCTGTTCTTCACTAAATTGATCAATTAACTTAATATCCTCTATGGAATCAGGCTCCATTAAGGATTCAATTTCCTTACGGTCATCTTCATCTAGTTCCTCTAAGACATCAATTGCATCATCAGAATCCATAAGTTCAATAATATCAGCTGCTTTTTCCTGGGATAGCTCCTCTACATAATCTGCAACATTATCCAAATAAGCGAATATTTCAGATACATTTTCTTCTCCTAAAATATGATAAAGCTTCAATCTTTGATCTTTATTTAAGTTTGCTAAAGCATCTGCAATATCACTTTCGTGGTATTGTAATATTAAACTTTTTTGTTCTTCTTCATTTTTATTAGATTCAATAATCTTTATTAACTCTTCCACATAATCTCTAATCATAAGATTACCTCCCATACTTTATAAAGAGAACTCAAAAGTAAAATGTAATTTAAAATCCTTTTGAAGGGATTTATTCATTTCTCTTGCCTTATAATTCTTTTCACGTAAATACATTAATTCTCTTGTTAATAATTCCTCTTTATAAAATATATCCTCTTTATTTAACGGAAATTCCTGTTTTTTCTGTTGAATGGCATTCTTTAAATGAAGTATTGTCTCTTGATATATTTTAACTACTTTCTCATACTCCTCTACAGGAATCTCTACTGTCGTAAAACTAGAACTAAATTCTTTTATAAAATTCTTATATCCTGTTATATTTCCTAAACGATATAATGAAATTAATGTAGAATACAAGTTCTTTTCTATGATAGTGGCATAAAGATTTACTAACGGGTGATGCAAACTACAATACTCTATAAACTCCAAATCAAGACTTTCAATATCTTCTTTAGTAAACATGGAAATCTGATGCTCCAGCTCTTTTGCCAGTTGATGTTGTCTGTAAAAATTTTGCATTTGACCATCAAATTCTTTTCTGCATTGTTCTAAAAATTCTTTTATTTCGGCTTCTGTTTTGCCATCTGAACTCATAGCAATAGCTTTAATGAGATACTCATTTTCATATTGAAGATATCTCTGCTGTTCAAGCTCATTATAAAATTCTAATAAATAAGTACTATTCAAAAACTGAATCTTACGTTCTGTTTGTTCAAATTCCACCACAACATTAATTAATTCATTTTTAATTTCCGAAAACTTTTCAGAAGTCATTACTACCAGCTCCATTTGACATTAATTTCCTAAAAATGCTAACAAAAAAAATTTATATCTTGAAAACAGTTTTCATTTGCGTTATAATTATAGCGCTGTGAATTGACTCGGTAGCTCAGCTGGATAGAGCAACGGCCTTCTAAGCCGTCGGTCGCAGGTTCGAATCCTGTCCGAGTCGCCATTTTTTTATCCAGACAAAGTAAACTTGAGTCAAAACATTTTTAGATACTTTTTATGCTTGACATTATATCATAAATGATATAACTTATCAATAAATTTTGTGATAAAAAGACCTTGAGTAAGGACTATTAACTTGTCCTACATTCAAGGTCTTTTCTACTTGTTTCGATTTAATTCTCGCAAACTCCAAGTAATCCATATATTCTTCATAGCTTGTAAACCCAAGCCTTTTCATTTCTTCTTTGGCTCTCTTGTATTCATTGACTGAGTTATCATTGTGATTTGACCCACCTGTTGACATAAGAGTATCCATGACTTGAACTGCTTGTTCATCACTGCTTTTTAGAACGTATGCATAGATGTCTGAAGTTATGGATGGTTTAAAATCAACTGACAATACCTCCATTTTTGTATAGAAAAGTATTAATTCCTTTTTTTTAATTCTATTTTATGTTAAAATAGGGTTAAGTAATATTCCTAGAAACGAGGCATGAAAATGAATGAATTAGAGAAAATTGATAATTTATATACTAAGATTTCTTCTTTGATACAAGAGGCTAGAAAAAGTGTTAAAACAGCTGTTAATATTGCTATGGTATATACTTATTACAATATTGGTAAAATGATTATTGATGATGAGCAAAATGGAAATATCAGAGCTGAATATGGCGCTAAAGTTATAGAAGGGCTTTCCAATAAACTTACTAAAGAATTTGGCAAGGGGTTCTCTATAGCTAATATACGATTGATGCGTCAATTCTATCAAATATATAGTATAGACCAAATTCGCGAAACAGTGTTTAGCGAATTCAATTTTCCTACCAATCCAAATGTTGAAAGACAATTCTTTTTAAGTTGGAGTCACTATTTAGTATTGATGCGAATAGAGAATATTGAAGAACGTCATTTTTATGAAATTGAGTGTGTAAAAAACAACTAGAGTTTGCGTGAATTTGAACGACAGTTAAATTCCTCTTTATTTGAAAGACTACTTCTATCAACAGATAAAAATAAAGTAAATGAGTTATCCACAAAGGGGCAGATCATAGAAAAGCCTGAAGATGCAATCAAAGATCCTTACGTTTTAGAATTCTTAGGATTGCCTGAACTTCCATCTTACTCTGAAGCTGAATTAGAAACTAAAATCATAGATAATTTAGAAGCTTTCTTATTAGAATTAGGAAAAGGCTTCACTTTTGTTGCCAGACAACAAAGATTTACTTTTGAAGAAGAACATTTTAAAGTTGATTTAGTTTTTTATAATCGTATATTAAAATGCTTTGTTTTATTTGACTTGAAAATTGATAAATTAACTCATCAAGACTTGGGTCAAATGCGGATGTATGTAAATTATTATGATAGAAAGGTAAAACTACCTGATGAAAATAAAACGATTGGGGTTCTTCTTTGTAAATATAAAAAAGACTCTGTAGTGGAAATGACACTGCCAGAGGATAATACTCAGATATTCGCTTCAAAATATCAAGAAGTTTTGCCTAGCAAGGAAGAACTAAAGAAACTATTAGAGAATTAATTTGATCTCTGTGCGGGATTGTGCGGGGAAAATTATGCGGGATTTTTTGCGAAAAATCTATACAAGTTATTAAAACATATAAAAATTATAGAAGTTATTTTAGCTATTTTTAAAAGATATTTAATGATTTAACAAGATATTTAAAGTGAATCACTTTACTTCTAAGCCGTCGGTCGCAGGTTCGAATCCTGTCCGAGTCGCCATTTTTTTATCCAGACAAAGTAAACTTGAGTCAAAACATTTCTATATCCTGTATTTTAGTTCCCCCATTTTTTAATTCAAGTAGATAAATTCGAGTTTTGCTTATTGAATTA
>JAMPGQ010000001.1 GCA_023663825.1 Anaeroplasma bactoclasticum | reverse complement strand
AAAATATATATATTTATATATATTCCTGACGAAGAATGGTTGAAAAAATGCCCTAAATATGATAAAATATTCTTGGTTTAAGTGTATTTATATGCGCGTGCGTGCGCACAAGTGCTAAAATTTGAAAGTGTAAACTAATGTTTTGTAGATAGAATTTATAGGAGGTTATGAATCATGAAAGGATCTTTTATAAACAAATTTAGAAAAGGAATAAAACTAGTAAGCTATTTGCTATGGATTATAGTACTGGCCTTAGTAGTTCAAGCAAAAATACATTCAACTGACCTTGTTGGAGAGGACATGAATAATGAACTTGCTTCTTTGGAAAGAAGTGGAAAAGTAAAGCTTGCTGCTAGTGCTTCTGATAGTCAGCCATTTCCAGAATATTCTTATTGGCCTGATATGCAAGGATATACCTATGTAAGCAACAATGATGGGTATAATACAATCACATTGACAGGAATGATTCCATCTAAGAATTCACATGGTCATTACTATGGATGTACTAGCTCTGGTATCTATTCTAATGGAGATAGAGCTATAAGCATTCCAGAGGTATATACTGTCTATGATTCTAAAAATAATAGATATGATTATACAGTTACTAGAATAGCATCTAACTTTAGTACAAGATACATTACAGGACCTTGTAGTTATGGAACATACAATTACAATTATGTCAATCCGACTGTATTAAAGCTACCTAAAACCTTAAAACGAATTGAGGATAATGCTTTTACTGAGGGACTTTGGACTGTTTCCACTACGAGTCTATCATATGGCTTTGATAACACTGTGTTTGATTTATCAGAGTGTGCGAATCTTGAATATATTGGTGCAAATGCATTTTACACCACCTCTGATAAAAATAATCGTAGTATTGGTCAAATAGCAGAATATATGCCACTTTTAAAAGAAGTAGGTGCAAATGCTTTTAGAAACGCTTTTAAAGTGGATTATGATACGAACGATAACATCAATATGGGAAATATCATAACAATTGGTGATTATGCTTTTGGTAATGATATTACACTGGCTAACGGATATTCCTATACAGCATTACGTGGAGTAAACTTTGGTAGTAGCTTAGAAAATTTAGGAAACTATGCATTCTATAATTGCGATGGTTTAGAGAATGTGGATGTTCCTGCAACTTGTAAGCAGGTGGGTAATTATGCCTTTGCTACTTGTCAAAATATGATCACTGCAACCGTTCGTACACCAAAGCTAGGAGAAGGTGCATTTCAAGATGATGCTTCCTTAGTTTCCGTTCGTTTAAGTGATTTTACAGAAGAAATTCCAGATTATTGCTTCCAAAGCTGTAATGCATTAAGTGTTGTAACGCTTTATCCAAGTTATGAGGATATATCTACAAGCTTAGCTCTTACACGTATTGGTACAAATGCGTTTAGTAATACAAACTTAAATACCTTTACACTTCCTAAGAATGTTAGTGAAATAGGAAGCTTTGCTTTTGCGGATTGTAGAGGCTTACTCGAATTTGATTTTTCAATAGCAACAGAGCAGATTGTACTTGGTGATGGAGTATTGAAGGGCTGCTCAAATATAGAAGTGATAACAATTCCTGGAGATTTATTTAATGTTTGTGGTATAGACTTCCTAAGAGAAGCCACCTTACTATCTACAGTAACCTTCTTAAGGGAAAATGTGTTAGAGCCTGGTTTCTTTGCAGGCTGTGCTAATTTAACAACAATTAATTTTGCTCCTGAAGATCCAATCACTAGAATTCCAGATGAATACTTTAGAGATTGTGTTAAGCTTTCTAGTCTTTCTTTTGTAGATGTTTCTAGTGGACATCGTGGTGAATTACTTCGTACTATAGAATCTATTGGAGATTATGCATTTTATAACACAGCCTTTGAAAATATTACAATTACAAATGCTGTAAACTCAGTAGGACGTTTTGCTTTTGCAAATATGCAATCCTTGACCTACGCAAGTATTAACTCCAAAGATATCAGTTACAGAATGTTTTATAGTTGTCCATTCCTTGAAACTCTTTATGTAGGATCTAATGCTTCTAACGTTTTAAAGGAAACAGAACATGATATTAGTACTTACGTATTTGACTATACAACTAATAGTGAACAAATTTTGAATATAGATGTTGAGAAAAATGCAGCTTTTGCAAATTGTATTCGCTTAGAAAACATCACTTTAGAGTGTCCTACTTTAGGTGCCTATATGTTTGATGGCTGTATATCTCTTCAAAAAATTGAGCTTAAGGCTACAATACGTAATGTTGAAACACATGCTTTTGTAAATTGTCAGGAATTATATGAGGTTTCTTTATTGACAAGTGCTTTAGGTGAATTTATGTTTGCTAACGACACAAAGTTAAAAAACATAACTTTAAATCCTAATACGACAACCATTCCAAAGCATGCCTTTTATCGTTCTAATTTGGAGGCTATTTCGATTCCATCTTCCGTTACAATGGTTGGTGATTTGGCTTTTGCTTATTCATTTTCTTTGAAAGAAGCAGATTTGAATCAGTGTCATATGATTTCCCCATATATGTTTTATAATTGTATTGCTTTACAAGAAATTGTCATCCCTGCAGCTGTGGGTGATAATGTAGGCGATTATGCCTTTGCAAATTGTACAGTATTAAAGAATGCAATTATTTTAAATAGCAAAATCAGCAATTATATGTTCTATAACGATCCATTATTATGTGCTCCATCTACTAGTACACCAACTCTTGTTATAGATTCTAATGTCTTAACTGCTGGGGATCATGCCTTTGCAAAAACGGGAGTTACTAAAGTAGAACTTGGCTCAAATCAAGTAAGCGATTATATGTTTGAGGATTGTGAAAATCTTCAAGAATTAATTATTGGTATAATTCATGAAGATGAAAGTGTAAGTGCTCCTGAAAATATTGGAGTATACTCTTTTAAGGGCTGTTCACATTTAAATAGAGTTACATTGAATATTAAAAAAATTGGTGCTCATATGTTTGATGGCTGTTTAAGCTTAACAAACTTGACATTAGGAAGTCCAATTGAATTAATAGAAGAATATGCATTCTCAAATTGTAGCAGTCTTTCTTCTGTAAGTACTTCTGCATTAGTGAATTTAAAAGAAATAGAGCAATATGCATTCTCAAATTGTTTGAATTTAGATTCGTTTGTTGTTCCTGATTCTGTTGAAATAATGGGACTAGGTGTATTTAGTAATTGTGCAAGCTTGAATAGTTTAACAATACCATTTGTTGGAGAAAAGCTATACAATGCTTCAACTAATCCAGAAGCTCCTTCTGCAAAAACAGTGTTTGGATATATTTTTGGTACTATTGCTTCTGAAAATTCAACCAATATAACCAGTAAATTTTCAGCAAATAATTCTGTATCATACTATATTCCAACAGGTTTGAATAATATAATTATTACAAAAGAAAATATTGTTTTGTATGGTTCATTTTATGGTTGTACTATGCTTAGGTCCATAAATATTCCAACAAATACAGAAAGAATTGAAAGCTATGCTTTCTATGGTTGTACTGGACTGACTAATTTTATTGTCCCATCTACGGTGAAGGAAATTGGATCTTATGTCTTGGCAGAATGTAGTAATTTAAGAGAATCTACTTTAGAGTGTAATATTATGGGAACCTATATGTTCTATAATTGTGTTAATCTTCACACGACACACTTAAAGAATGTTCAATATGTATCTACCTCTGCTTATGAAGGATGTAGTTCTTTAGAGATTGTTGATTTGAATCAAGGAAATGGAAATGAAGGATATATTTGTACCTCAATTAACAACAAGGCTTTCTATGGCTGCGTTAATTTATCTACGATTGAATTCCCATCTACAATTCATACGATTGGTTCTAATGCATTCGAAAATTGTATCAAGCTTTCTTTCATCACTTTACCTTCTAATTTGATGATTTTAGATTCAGAGGCATTCAAAAACTGTGATAGTTTAGTTTCTATAGTAATCCCTAGAAATTTAGAAGAAATTGGTGGATCTGTATTTGTAGATTGTGATAGCCTAAAATCCATTTTGTTTACAAATAAAATTGTTGGTGAAAAAATGTTTGAGGGTTGTGCTACAATCCAAATCATTGAATTACAAGAAATCGAAGAAATTGGCGCTTTTGCCTTTAATCAATGTAGTAGCTTAGAACAATTGATTTTACCTGATACTTTAAAGAAAATAGGAGAACGAGCATTTGCTGGTTGTGCTTCAATTGATGAATTAATCGTTCCTGCTTCTGTAACTGAGGTGGATTCTAGCGCTTTCCAAGGCTGTACAAACTTAAAATATGCAACTTTAAAAACAAGTGCTATGGGATATTCTATGTTCCGTGATTGTATTAATTTACAAAACGTATGCTTTGGGGCTAATCCAAATGGTGCAGTATATAGTATTCCTAGCTATGCCTTTTATGGGTGTTATAGTCTGCAATTCCCTGTGCTTCCTAAAAATATAAGAGGCATTGGCGAATATGCTTTTGCTAAAAATTATCGCAATCAGATTTTAGAGATTCCAAATACAATTTCTACTATTGGAGTGAATGCTTTTTATGATATCGATGTAGAAGAATTGATTATTCCATTTATTGGTTATCAAAGAGGAGATTCACATTACACTAATATAGGTAATTATGCATACTCAAGAAATAGCTTGGGTTGGATCTTTGGAGCTACGAATGTTGTTATGCAAACAAATACAACAAACTTAGGATCAGGCGTTCAATATACGAATCCAGAAAAATCCTATGTTTGTACTATAAATTATGTTAATACTTCTTATTCTGGTTATCATAAGAGTGAAAGCTGGTATTTACCTGTATCTTTGAAAAAGGTAACTGTAACAGATGATACAATTATTTCTTATGGTGCATTTTGGTCAGCACGATATTTAACGGATATTACTATTGAAGATACTGTTCAGACAATTAGAGAAACATCTATGTACAATTGTACAAGCCTAGTTAATTTGACGGTACCATTTATTGGAACAAGTCGAGGAGCTACAGGAGTAGCAAGATCAAGCTTATTGTATACTGATTGGAACTATATGCAGTATCATGTTAGTACTCTTGCTGCTTGGTTCTTAACTATGCCTTCTGGCCATTATACTAGTGGAATAGTTAATAATAATTTTGATACCACATCACCTGAAACTACAGTTTCTACGAGTGCGTTGACGCTTCCTTACAATTCTTATTATGGATATCGAGTAAAATATCAGGTTCCTACCTCCTTGAAAAATGTGACTGTAAAGGATGTAAATAATGGAACATCAATTGGTTTAGAAGAAGCAGCATTTTATAATTGTTCTATGATTAAAAATGTTACCATTGTTGGTCATTTAACTAAGATTGGAACAAATGCATTTTATAATACAGGAATAGAATCCTTTGATATTCCAAGTACAGTTTCTTCAGTTGGAGAAGGTGCTTTTTCGGGAATGAAGAGCTTAGAAGAAATTAAAATTCGCTCTTCAGTCATCTCAAAGGGAATGTTTAAAAATTCAACCTCTTTAAAATCCATTGAGATTTTAGGAAGTAATGTGGTAATTCAAGATAATGCATTTGAGAATTGTACGGCTTTAGAGGAATTGAATTTTAATACATCTGTAGTTAGTGTTGGAGAAGCAATCTTGGCAGGTTGTACGGCTTTAGAAAATCTTTATATTAACATGATTGGAAAAGTTACTTCTGGTACTACTACGGCTGGTTCTTATAATTTTGGTTATTTATTCGGTAAAACAGCTGGTGCTGGACTTGTTGAAAATGAAATACGAATTGATGATACAACAACAGAACTACGCTATCTTCCTTCCCATTTATCTGTTCATTACATTGGAAGAAGTATACCTTCTTATGCGTTTGCTGGAGTTTCTTCTGTTCAAAACATATATCTTCGTGAGGGTGTAGAGGAAATTGGAGATTATGCCTTTATTGATACAACGGGCTTAGTAGAGGTAAGAATTCCATCTACTCTTCAAGCTTGTGGAATTTACGTTTTTAAGAATTCAGGTCTTTCTACAGTTTATTTTGGAGAAGGATTAGATACAATTTATGAGGGAATGTTTGCAAATTGTACAAATTTAGCAAATCTTATCTTTGAATCTACGACAACAACTTTTGAATATCGCTATGTTTCAAACAATGTCTTTTTAGAATATAAAAAGGTAGGATATAATGGTAGCTTTATTTCTACTGGGAAATATGTATCTGCAGGAAAGGATTTCACAATTGGAACAGAAGATGATATTGAAAATATCATTTATAGTGGCGAATTCTATATTGACAATCATAATGGAACCTTCTATTCTTGTGGTAAGGATACCTTACTTGGTACAGATGATGATGTTTTAATGGCGGTTGGTTCTGATAATAGCTTTGGTACAGATGATGATTTTGTACTAGCTATCATTCAGGGAAATTATTATAAAGATTTCTTAAATAATTCCTACTGTACGGTGACGATTCAACAGCTAGAGGATAATACATGGAACTATGCTTTTGGGTCAACACGTTATACTCTTACAAACGATAGCTTGATTGAGGTTTCTGTTGATCAAAAGAGTAATGTATATATTCCTATTCACAATAGCACATATACGTTATTCCAAAATGCTGGTAAGGATGGTATGATTGGTACAGAGGATGATAAAATAGTATTTTTAGGGCTTCAAGGAATTAGTTATACAAATATTACTGATGCCATTATCTATGACAGTGTTTTCCCTTTTGAGGGTAAAATATACTATGATTACAAGGATAATACATATCAAGAAATTATTTCTCAAGGCACAGGATTTATATTGGGGGATATCTTCTGTGCTGGAGCTGATTTGATCATTGGAACAGAAGATGATATTTGCAAATATGCGACAATCACCTATGATCAAATTCAGTCTAATCCAGAATTCGTTGATTATGGTAAATTACTTTTTATAGATCAAGAATACACATATCAAAAAATTATCACAGGTGAAGATGGTACACATTACATTCATCTTCCTTGGGCAGCTTATTTAAATGAGCCTTCTTATTTGGGCTATGGTCGTGACGGCAAGCTCGGGACAGAAGATGATATTTTAGGCATTTCTACTTCTTTTAATCCTTTAGAACAACCTAAGGTAGAAGAGCCTGTTATTGTTCCAATTGTAAATACACATAGCTATATTCGTTATGAGTATCAGCTTTATGAGAATAATATTATGGCTAACACTATAAAGAAAATAGACAAAGAAGCCTTTATCAATTGTACAAGTTTAGAAAATCTTACCCTTTCTTCTCAGCTTGAGGTATTAGGAGATAAAGCTTTCTTTAAATCAGGTTTAGTTGAAATTACTGTTCCTTCTTCAGTAGAGGAAATTGGTGAATACGTATTTGCTGAAAACAATAACCTAGAGGCTGTAGTTATTAAATGTATCGTCTTAGGAGAATATATGTTTAGTGAGGATAAAAAGCTTAAAAAGGCCTCTATTGCTTATAGTACACAAAAAATTAGCAAGGGAGCTTTTAATAAGTGTACTGCTTTAAAAGTGGTTACTTTCCACTCTAATTTCATTCAAGACATTCATTATGAATTGCCAAATGGATATTATCCAGATGGTAGTGAACCAGCTGATGGGACAGACTCTGGATCAGAAGATCCTCTGCCCGATGATGCGGAATATGTTACATATTTGGTTCGTAGAGCTCAAAAGAGTGCTATTACCCTTCAAAATGGCTTAGATGGTATTGAAGGAACAGCTGATGATTATTATTCCTATGGTGGCTTTAACAAACTCATTGGTTTAGATTTAGTTGCTCAAACTATGGATGATATTGTGGTTTTAGTTTATGAGAACGCTTATTATGAGGTTCTTGGCTATGATACACTAAATAGAAATATTAATCTTTATAGGAAGGTTTCTTTTGATACTACTACAAATACATTTACTTATGGCAATTATTTCTTAGGAAATGAAAGTGGTGAGTTTTCTTTAGACTATCAAAATGTTTTAGTAGATGTTTTAAATGATGCATCTGGAAATTATACATATCGTATTGGAAATATTTTATATAGCTATGGAACAGATGGAAAATTAGGAACTTATGATGATATTAAGACAGTTACAATTGATGGAATAGCTTATATTGTTGAGGAAGTAGATGGACTATATTATTCCTGTCTAGCAGAAAATGTATATTATGAGGTGGATGTAGAAAAACTTGAATTAAAGCTTGTATATAGGCTAAATGATAGTTTTGTTGATACAATTCTTTCGATCCAAAATAACTATTATTTTGTTAATCCTAACCATACAGTATCTCTTATAACTGATGGAGAAATAGAAGAAGCAATTTACATTTACTATAATGGTGTTTTATTACCAGTAGAAGAGAAAGAGGCTGACGTCTTCTATGAAATCTTATCTGGTAATTTCTACAATCGTTGGGAGCATCGTAATGGTCAATTTACCTCTAGGTTAGTATGCTTATTAGCAGAAGAGGAAAAGGAAGCAACCTATTTAAGAGGAGATGCTACATACGCTGTTTACATTGAAAATAATGTATATCAGGTTCCAGGAAATGATGATATATTAGGAACATCAGATGATACTTATATTATCCATGATAATCCATCAGAAAATGTTGGTGGACTTGTGTTTGTTCGTCGTAGTGAAGATGGAAATTATTATCATTACCATAATTATAATATTTATTTTAAGCTTGATTTAAGCAAATATGAATATAGTTATGTTTGTGCTGGCCCAGATGGAGACCCAACGACTATAGTAGATAATAATACTCGTGTAGTACTTGGAAATGATGGAGCTTTCTATTTGGATAATGAGGATGGAACGTATTATGCAGTTACAGATAATACATTGACAGGTACAGAACGCGATAGGCTTGTATGTACTCAAACTGGTACTCAAATCGGTAATCCTACGGATTATGTACTGGCAAAATATGGAAATGATTTCTATCGTGATTATTTAGATAATACGTACCAGTTTGTGACATTAACACAGGTGGGTAACTATTGGAAGGCTAGCTTGGAAGGAGAACGTTTCGTTGGAACAGAAGATGGAACGGTTGATCCTACGATTAGCCCACGCCAAACGGTTACAAATGATAATGGATTTGTTTATATTGACCATCAAAATGGTACCTTTACGCAATTAGGGGCTGATGGGAAATTTAATACAGCTGATGATACTCTTCACTTATTGATGGATAATCAAAAGGCAGAATCCTCTGATCCAAAAGTAATTGTGGGCTCTTATGTATCACAAGGCTCATCAACACCTAAGACCTTCTATTATGAAGCTATGGGACATAATGTTTATAGAAAGTACGAAATTGCAGGAACTGTTGGCGCTTTTGTTTATACAGATCACGGCTTTATAGCTGCTCGTAATGATGGTCGTCCAGGAAATGAAAATGATGTAGAGGCATTCTATAATACAGAATTAAAGGCGTACTATTATATTGATTCTAATAGCGCTAGACGTGGATATGGTTTAGATGATATGCTTTATGGTGCAAACCGAAATGCAGATTCTACTTATATTATGTATAATGGTAAGGATGTGGATGTTGCCTCCTATACCTTAGGTGGAACAGCAGGTCTTTATCATATTAATGGGGATAATACATATACGAAATATCGTTTATTAGCTACCCCTATTGCAGGAAACACGCATGAAGTTGAAAGTATTATTTGTTTAGGTGCTAATCAAAGCTTAGATGAAACTGATTCAAAGGATGTTATAGAGCTTCAAATCAATGGTGTAGCTACTCGATTCTTGTATTCTACAGGATCAGAAACCTATGTTGCAGCAGGTGAGGATGGCTTGTTAGGCTATGGGAATGATGATATATTATGCCATGTAGGTGCAAATGGAACAATTGATTTTACAAGTTCTCAAAGTGATGATATTATAGATGTAGTTGCTGGAAAAACGAATGCTTATTACTATAAGCATATTACAGCAAATATCTATCAAAGAATAGAAACTGGTATACTTGGAAGCTATGTTGCTGCTGGTCTATTTAGTGATGGCATCTATTCTGTTGGAAGTGCAGAGGACTTAGTTGCCTTAGAAGCAGATGTTATCTCTGTTAGCCCTTCTTACGTTGAGTATAAATTTAACAATTATTTGTTAGCGACAGCGGATGGAATCATTAGTTTATTAGAGAGTCAAATGGTTCATACAACTGATATTACAGATAGTTCAACTTATATTTTAGTACATAAGGGAATAGATGGTATATACCATACAGCAGATGATTATATGATAGTTAGTGGTATAGGAAGTTTTGCTCAAATGGATGGTCTATTGGGTACTGGTGATGATTTAACAGATGTTGTAGTTGGACTAGATGAAATGCCTTATAGCTATGATTCAGTTAAACAAATTTATTATGCCTTTATGTATACTGATCATCATTTTGTTGAAAAGCTAGATGATAATCTTCGTCGAGTTGCATTATATTCTTCTAATGCTGTTGGAGATCGTGAGGATCGGGTTTTAACGGCTGTTACAATTTCTGGAAATACACAATATTATTTACGAAATGATGCAAAGAGCTACTATACTTATTTTGATGGTTCTATATTCCAGTATCTTGTTCATCTTGGTTTAGATAATATGGGAAATCCAGCACAGTTAGGTACGATATATAATTATGTAGCTAGTGGATTGCAAGGAACCTTTGTTGGAGCCGATGGTTTAATTGGAACAACAGATGATATAAATGCTTTTGTTGGACAAGAAGATGAAAGAGCATATGGATATGTTGATACCCTAGATCATAATATTTATGTTAAATATGACTTGGCAACAGGAAATGAAATCCTAAAGGACGATTCTTCTAGATATATTATATCTGCAGGGTTAGACCGATTCATTGGAACAACAGATGATATAGATACTGTATTTAATAAAAATGGTCACTATTATTATACATTAGGTGGTGCTTATTTCACCTCACCTACGCATATGCTAGGCTATTCTGATATGCAGATGTTTGTTGGTGCCGATGAAGAAATTGGAACAATAGATGATTATTATAACGTGACAAGATATCTTGCTAGTGGAGCTGGATATCGAGCAACATTTGTAGGACCAGATGGCTATTATGGTGGTGCTGATGATTTAATTGCTGTCTTAGGTGTGGATTTATTTGCATATTATGCTTTGACAGATTCTGTATATAATAAATATAATAACGTTTATCAAAGATATGCTATGACTTTGGATGCGTATACAGATTGCATTGGTGATTTTATCTGTGGTGGAGAAAATTGTCGTCCAGGTGACTCTGATGATATAACAAAGGCAAGTGGACAATTGGTACTAGCAGATAATGGCGATTGGTATTTATTAGTTGAGGCTAATAAAGAATATTTAAACAAGAGCTTTGATGGTTTATTAGGTACAATAGATGATAAGTATATCTTTGTTGGTGAGGATGCTAAGCTAGGAACGTACGATGATTTTTATTGGATTTCTATTGATAATTATAATCGAAAGGTTCATCCTGGACAAACATCTATTGAACCAGGAGATACAGATGAGGTCAAGGAGTGGAAGAGATTCCATGGTGATGATATCTTCTTTACTGCAGATGATTATTATAGTGTTCCATCTGAAATTGTAGTAGAGGTAGAAAATCAAATTCCATATGAGCTTATAACAATTGATGATTATGCGTTCTATCAGTGTGAAGCTTTAGAAGAATTCCAATTATATTCTCCAGATGATTTCAATACATATCAAAATCTTGAAACTTTAGGGTCTTATGCCTTTGCTGGTTGTACAAGTCTTCAAACAATGATTTTACCATATACACTTCAAGGAGATAAAATGACTGATGGTGTTGGGTATGGTGAGTATATTTTCGAGGATTGTACTTCTTTGAAAACTGTTACTTTTAATGAAACCTATTTGAGCCATGCAACCTTAATTCCAACGGGAATGTTTAAAGGCTGTACATCCCTAAATGAATTATACTTTTATGATTCATTAACAAAATTGGATGTAAATGTATTCTCTCCTTATATTACAGAAATTAGAGAAGAAGCATTTATGGATACTTGGGTATCTACAGATGAATCTGATTTAGAAATTGGAACAATTGTATTACCAGAGGCTTGCTTAACTATTGGAAGGCGTGCATTTTATAATTCAGATATTACAGAAGCTTATATGAATGCTGAAAGTCAAATTGAATTTGGAGAAGAAGTATTTAAAAAATCAAAAATTGAGCATGTTGAATTCAAATTTATCTCTATTTTCCCTGTTCGCATTTTTGATGAATGTATTTATTTACATACACTTTATACCTATGAAAATGGTGTTAAATTAGATAAAAATACTTTATCTTCTGATGTAGCAAGAATTGAAACACAAGCCTTTAGAGGAACACAAGCTTTAGAAAGCATTATTTTAGATGATGAGATTGATTTTATCGGTGATGAAGCTTTTAAGCAAACAGGTTTAAAGCAGATTGCTATCCCATCCTCTTTGACAAAAGGCGATGCTGACCAACATTTAGGTACTAGTATATTTGAAGAGTCAACTTCTTTAGAACTTGCTGAGTTTGCATATGGTATTGTAATTATTAGAGATAGTATGTTTAAGAATTGTACATCACTATCTACATTACAATTCTATGATTATGAGGCAAATGAGACAGAGGTTGCTGCTACTGCAAATGAAGGTGTTTATCAGGTAGTCTTTAAGAAGAATCCTGTAAATACAGGAAATATTATTGCATTAACAAAGAATATCTTTGCAACTACAGTTACAACTGTAGAACAATATGCTTTCTATAATTGTCCATTAAATGGTATGAAGGATGGATCTTATACTGATACATTACATACGATTATATTTACAAATTCTTTGACGAGTCTAGGGGATTCCTGCTTCGCACATAGTGATATAGAAAGTATTTCTATTCCTTCTAGTCTTGCCCAAGAAAATATTGGTAAAGAGGTATTTGCTTATTGTGATAAGCTAAAGGATATTATCTTTGAAAATGAGGGGTTAGGAGAAAAGATGTTTATTGACTGTACAGGTCTAATATCTCTTGATTTCCCTTCTGGTGTTACTTCAATTGGTGCATATGCATTCCAAAACTGTACCTCATTGGAAAGGGTATCTATTCCAAAGGATGTTTTATACATCGCAGAAGGAGCTTTTGCAAACTGTATTAAAATTGCAGAGCTTACCTTACCATTTATTGGTAGTGAACGTGGTAGTACAGGAGTAGAGGGCTTGTTTGGTTGGATTTTTGGTAGTAATGAGGTAGAAGAAATAACTCCTACTCGACAATACTATTCAAAAACAGAATATGCTGACAACTATATCCCTGATACAATTAGAAGAATTATTATAACGGATGAAACCTTAGTAAGCTATGGTGCCTTCTATAATTGTATTTTGGAATATATTAAACTGCCTGATGTTTTAGATGAAAATGCAAATTTAAGTAATGTTTCTAAATTGACTAAGATTGGAGATTACGCTTTCTATAATTGTATTAATTTGGATACCGCTTTAATTCCAAGTCAAATTATAGAAATCGGAGATTATGCGTTTGCATATTGTAAAAATGTTATTCATCTTGCAATTCCACAAGGTGTTGAGGCATTAGGAAGTTATTCTTTCTATCATTGTGAGTCATTACCTACTATCACAGTACCATCCTCTGTCAATCGAGATTTGATTGGAAGCTATGTGTTTGCATATTGTACAGCTCTTCATACCTTGTATTTAGAAAATGATGCTTTAGGTGTAAAGATGTTTAGTAACTGTATTAGCTTACTTTCTGTTGTTATTCCTTATGGCGTTACAAATATTGAATCTGCAACCTTTGAGAATTGTACAAATTTACGCTATGTTGCAATTCCTGAGTCTGTAACTCAAATTGAGGAAGCGGCCTTCAAGCAATGTGCCTCCCTAGAAATTTTAATTTTACCTTTTATTGGGAATACTCGTGGAAACTCAGGGAAGCCACAGGATTTATTTGGTTGGATTTTTGGTTTGACTAGTGAGGCAAATTCTAGCTTTGCTGGTGCAGTAGAGGTACAGCAAATTTATGGATATAGTGGAAATACAGCGTTATACCGAAATGTATATGTTCCTGCCACTTTAAAACAGGTATACATCACAGATGAAACTGTTGTTGGCTATGGTGCTTTTTCTAACTTTACAATGCTTACAAATATCGTCATTGCACAGGATTTATCCTTCTATGATGATCCAAATGCTATCTTTGATATTGTCTATGATGAATCTGATGTCATAATAGATTGCATATTACCTTCACAACTGAGTGATGTTGCAAATGGTATGTATATATATAAGGATAATACCTATACAATGCCAAATCAAAATACACCACTTAGTCAAATCGAATGTCTTGATACTATGATTGACTTCTATAGCTTATATATAGATGAGAATATAACGTATATCTATAATTATGCATTTTCTAATGCAAATGGTTTAAAACGAGGATATTTGGGTGTTTCTAATATTTCCAAAGCGGAGTATGCGTTCAATGATTGTTCTGGTATGGAATATTGTTATATGCCAAATGCTACAGGTACTCAAGCAAATAATATGTTTGCATATTGTACTAGCTTAAAGCGTGTAATTATTCCTGATTCAATTACGACTTTAGGTGAGGCAGCATATCGCTGGTGTTTAAATATTGAGTATTTCCAAACTCCATTTATAGGCATAAATGGTGGAACGATTGTTGATGGGAAAAGATATCAACAAACGATAGGCTATCATTTTGCTGGAGATGAAGAGTATAAAGGAAGTGTTTCAACTTATTATAAACGCTATATTTCTTCTTATACGGGTGGAAATACAACATGGGACCCAGCTGCTACTGGTAGTAACTATTATGGCTGGACTCCAACTCGTTATGTTCCTATCAGCTTTAAGCTTGTTGTAACACAAGATACTCGTATTACCTATTCTGCATTAGCTCACTTAGGCGCTAGATTAACTGAGGTTTATCTTTCTGATAAGCTTACCAATATTGATAATAATGGCTTTAACCGCTCTACTGATATTAAGAAAATTGGTGTTTGGGATACTACTAATCATAATATCATCGAGGTAGAAGTAGGTCAGGCTAGGTTTAGTGATAGCTTGAAGAGAATAGAGTCTATGGGTCTTATGACTTTACATTTAATTAAGGATATTATAATTCCTAATAGTGTAGATTATATTGGCATAGATGCTTTCTTGAATTCAGGCTTTGAAAAAATTACTTTACCATTCGTAGGTGTTAGTAGAAATCCTGAGACTGTTTCTACAGGAAACAATGGCTTAAATGCAACCTTTGGTTGGTATTTTGTTCAGGATAATAATGACTATTATAGTAGGGATGATCGTTGGGGTGCTACTGCAGTTACCTTCCCATTAAATAACGTTACTTTTTCTAGCTATGGTGCGGATAGTAGAGTTTATGTACCAACAAATTTAAGAACAGTAATTATTACAGACACTGATACAATTGCTAAGGATGCCTTTAGAAATATGTCTATGATTCAAAAGATTGTTTTACCATTTGGATTAGATAGTGAGGCTGAGAATGCTTTAGGTATGCCAGATGTCTATGCTACGGGAGAAGTGCGCTTTGGAACTGGTGCAATTCGTACTATTGGAGATAATGCATTTGATGGAACAGGCTTATTAGAAATGTTTCTTCCTGCTTCCTTAGAAGAAATTGGAGAATATGCTTTCCGTAATAATAAGAACTTAATTAAGTTTGTTTCTAATAGCCCTGCAATCAATAATTATATGTTCTATGGTTGTACAAAGCTAAGTGATGTGGTTTTAGATTATATTACTGAAATTCCAAATTACGCATTCTACGAATGTGATTCTTTAGAGGCACTTCACTTGACGATGGTTGATCAAATCAATCTATTTGAACATCAAATAACATCTATAGGAAATTATGCTTTCTATGGTGCCGATAAATTTACATATCCATTATCCTTAGATTCTGCTAAGAATTCTTTAATTAACTCAATTGGCTTTTATGCTTTTGCTAATATTGCAAGAATTGGGGAGGGTGCTAATGATGCAATTATTCACTTACCAAATGGTTTAGTGACACTTGGAGAAGGTGCATTCTATAATACGCCAACAATTAGTGAATTTTATATCTATGATAAGGTAACTAATATGCCATACGAGCATCCTTATACTGCAGCATCTACAGAATATAAGGGTATTTTAGAGAATGTCGCACACTTGATGCTATTAGATAGCAGAAGTAGGGTTATTATGGAAAGAATGTGTATGAATGATACGCATCTTAAGACTATATTCCTTCCTTATTTAATAAATGTTAAGGCATATGCTTTCTATGGCTGTACAGAGCTTGCTGATGCAACAATTTCTTCAGCAGAGCTTATTGAGGATTATGCATTCTATCACAATACTTCTTTAAAGGATTTTGCAGCAGGTGCCTATATAGCAGGTGTATTTGATCCTTCTACTACGGTTTTTGATTCCTTGATTACATCTATAGGAAATTATGCATTTGACGGGGATACTATTCTAATTTATCCATTTAAGAATCCTGAAGGAGAACAAATTCAAATTGTTTATATTGGAGATTATGCATTTAGAGATTGTAAGTATTTAGCGGGCTCTAATACGGTAACATCGATAGTTGATGAAAAAGAAGTAACTTCAATTATCGCTACAGGTAAAGCAGATATCATTTTACCTAAGAGCTTAACTACGATTGGTTCTAATGCCTTCTTAAACGATATTAATATTCGATCTGTAAAAACGCCAGAGGGCTTAACTACGATTGGGTCTTATGTATTTAGAAATTGTACAAATATTGAACAAATCACGATGCTTGGAGAAATTTCAGGTATAGGTATGTTTAGAGGGGATACTGCCTTAGTCAATGAGGATGGCACAAAGATTTATATTGAAAAGCTTACAATTGTTGCGAATGAGATGTTTGCTGAATGTAGTCAAGTAAAAAATATTTTCTTACCTAAAGCAGATGAGGATACGCAAGCATTAGGCCTTGTTTCAATAGGAGATTTTGCATTCTATAATACGAAGGCTTTAGTCAATGATTTTGGTGTAGATGCTTATCATAATACAATATATGTTCCAAATACAGTTGAAAGTATTGGCAGCTTTGCGTTCTATGGAAATGAGGCTATTCAAAATATTTATATCGAAGATGCTTCTTTAAGGACAATGGGAGTTAGTACATTTGCCGCTTGTTATAACCTTGAGGTTCTTACAATTCCTTTTATTGGATATCAGCAGGGTGACCAAGTAGGTGGAGAAAGAATTTCTTTGCCATATAATATTAATTCTATTAATAGTTCAACAAAAGCCTATAGTACGGCAAGCTATGCATACGCAACACTTCATTATCATTTCTATTTATATGATGGTAATTATCGAAATTCTGCAAATAACACAAGAACCTATTATGCAGATGGAACATCACATGTTCATGATGCGTATATTCCTTACTTTTTACGAGAAATTTATGTTACGAATGAGACTTTAATTGCAAACTATGCATTCTTAAGATTCTTTAATGTAAAGAAAATCGTAATTAATGAGGGTGTTACTTCTATTGGCACAGGTGCTTTCCATTCTTGTAATAACCTGATATCTTCTTTAGCAGAGGATTCCTATAGATTTATCATTCCTTCTACAGTAAAAACTATTTCTGCAGATGCCTTCTATGAATGTTACTCTTTAGTAGATATGATTGTTCCTGACAATGTAGATTCTATGGGTGTAAATGTGTTTGGAGGATGTGATAATTTAGAGACTCTTTCTGTACCTTTCGTAGGAAATTCTAGAGAAGAATCAACTGCTTCTAATAACATTTTATCCTTTATGTTCTATACTTCTGAGCATGGAAACTATGTTTATAATTCTTTTTATGGATATAGCTATGATTACACATACCGTTATTATATGCTTGATAGCGCTTATGTTTCCTTATCACGTGGAGGAGAATATTCAGTAGCTCAACCAACTGCTTTAGCAAATAATACGATGACGCAAAAGGTATATTCTATTTTGAATACACATTATGGATCTGGGGATTTACCAAAGGATGTTTATAAAGAAATAGATATGGTCTATACTAATCCAAGCTGGGAACCAACTAAAGCAACTACACGTTGGATTCCAAAGAAGCTAAGATCTGTTGTTGTTACGGATTCTTCAAAGATTTATACAGGAGCGTTTGCATATACCAATATTGAACATATTGATATTGCAGCTTCTCCAAATTTAAAAACTATTGATGATTTTGCGTTCTATAGAGCTCGTTTTGGCTTAACCTTAAATGAAGATGAAAGCTTTAAGAATTCAAAAGGTGAGATTGTAGATGGATACTCTTTAGTTATTCCTGAAACTGTTGAAACGATTGGAAGATATGTAACAAAGGGCTCTTATGTAAGTGAGCTTAGTGTCCCTGAATCAGTTGTGAATGTTGGTGAGTTTGCATTTGAGGATTCAGAGTACTTAAAGACAGTTTCCTATGCATCTAGCGTTTTGAATAACTATATTTTTAGAAGCTGTGGTGCCTTAGAACGTTTTGATCAGGTTGCTCCAAGTGCTATTTCAGTAATATCTCAATATGCATTCTATAATTGTAACAATCTAAAATACTTTAATTCAACAGAAGAAGAATTAGAAAAGGGAAAGACAATTATCCGTATTTTAGATACGACAACTGAAATTCAAGATTATGCATTCTCCTTTACACCTTATGCTTTTGTTAACACTATAGCAAATCCTACTAAAGTATCTAAAGTAGTTATTGAATCTAGCAATACAGCTAAGATTGGACAAAGTGTTTTTGCATATCAAAGTGGATTAACTAGTGTAGATTTAAGATGCGAAGAGCTTGGTATTTATATGTTTAAGGACTGTATTAATTTACTTGGCGTACAAATTCCTATTACAGCAACAATCATTCCTGTTGGAGCCTTCTATCAGTGTATTCGTCTTGCAACTAAGCATACAGCTGGTGAAATGCTTGCTGATGGATTAGATCCATTAGATTTCTTGATTTATAATCCAAATACAAAAGAATATCAATCATTTGATTATTTTGATCGAGGATTTTCTGTAAGAGGCTGTGGAGAATTGACAGTCATTGATGAATATGCATTTTATAATTGTAGATTTAATATTATGGATTTGCATAACTATTTAGCTTATGATCATAGTAAGGATTCTATTCGTGAAATCGGTGTTCATGCCTTCTTAGAAAATGATGATATGACAGATGCATACTTTGCTTCTTCCATCTATATTATTCATGAAAGAGCCTTCTTTGGTTGTGATGATTTGCAAATTTTAGATTTACCTTATGAATTACGTGAGATTGGGGATTATGCCTTTGCAGAGTGTCCTAATCTTGTAGGTAGCTCTCAAGGTTTGGATATAGTAGAACCAGGACCACTTATTTTACCTCAATATTTAGGTACTGCCTTCCCAGAAGGCTCAGGCTATGAGGATCTTCATGGAGATGGTATTGGTCGTGTAGGTGTATATGTATTTGCCAACTGTCCAAAAATTATGGATGTTGTTATCAATGGACCTGCAATTGGAAACTATATGTTCTATAATGATACAGGATTAGAGACTGTTCATGCAAATGGCGCATTAGCTTATATTAACCAAGGCGCATTTGATCATTGTACAAGTTTAGTGAAGATGAGCTATTCTGTATTTGCAGCAGATGGTGCATTAACTAAAACAGTAGATGAGGACAATTATTTATATATTCCTGAAACAGTTAGTCGTGTTGAATCTTATGCGTTTAACTATTGTAATTCTTTACAAAATGTTGTTCTTCCTGAGGCTATTAGTACTAAGGAAGGCGTTGATCCAGATACGATTATGGGTGAGTATGTATTTGCTTATAATACAAAGCTTGAATATGCTTTAGTTTTAGGAAATATTTTAGGAAAATATATGTTTGCCTTTGATCCTCAATTTGCTACAATAGAAATTTCTAATGAAACGGAAATTATACCAGATGGTTGCTTCTATTATTGTACAAATCTTTCTACAATGAGAAATCCTGAGGATGATACTGTAGAAGTAGATGAGGATAATATAAAGGTTACTTTACCTTCAAGTGTTTCAACGATTGGCTATGAATCCTTTAGATATTGTCGTGGTATTAAAAATCTTGAGACACCTATCTCCTTAGTTTCTGTGGGTGATTATGCCTTTGCAGACTGCGACTCCTTAGTTAAGGCAGAAATTAAAGGTACAATGCTAGGCGCATATATGTTCTATAGTGATTATGAGCTTAAGACTGTTGAGCTTGGAGAGGTTGAAACTATTCCAGTTGGGGCCTTCTACCGTTGTTTCAATTTGATTCAAATGAACGATTTTGATGATGCTGACGGCATTGATGAAATCATATTACCAGACACTGTGGAATTGATTCAAAGCTATGCTTTTGCTTTAAACCGTAGCTTTACGCATCTAATTTTACCTATAACAGTAAAGCGTATAGAAAAAGGTGCCTTTACAGGCTGTTCTAATATGAAGAGTGCTACACTTCCATTTATTGGTAGTGAACGAGGAAGTACTGATATTGAAGGCTTGTTTGGTTGGATTTATGGACCATCTACCTTCTATAAAACTGAAGATGAGGAAAGTCATAGTACGATTTTCTATGGTCAAAATTTAGTAGATGAAAATCAGATAAATGATATATATGATACGATAAATGCATATGTAGATGAACATGCAAGAACGTATGTTTATGGAACGAGTGAGTCCTTAATTCACTTTACATATTCTAATCCAAAGGATTATGTTACAGGAAATGCTACTAGAACTCGTAGCCTTTCTACCTATGATGAAGCAAATAACTATCGTGAGTGGATTAATGTAGTTGCAACAATAGTAGAAACTACTGATGAAGAAGGAACAATTCATATTAAGATTACCTTTAAGGCTACAAAATGTGTACGTGATGAAGAAGATCATAGTAAGGTAATTAATACGGATATTACACTCCTAGATGACATTAAGCAATTTGATTTTGTTTTAGCTAATGATTATACTGATGTACGTTCCTATTATAATCCAACTGATAAGGTGGTTTATAAGTTCCCTGCACATTTAGAAACTATTACAATTTTTGATGAGACATTAGTTAGCTATGGTGCATTTATGCAAATTGGTAGCTTAGAAAATGTTGTGCTCAATGATACAGATAGTGAATCTGTAGAGGGCTTAGGTGTTGTCGAAATTCAAGATAGAGCATTCTATAATGCACAAAACCTAAAGAATGTATTTATATACAATCCTTTATCTGTTCCAAACTTTAACGGAAGTCTTATAGAATTGCCTACAAACTTAAGCATACTTGGTGTTGATGCCTTCCGTTATAATGTAGGTATTACAGGAAAGATTATAACACCAGAGGCTTTGACAACGATTGGGGATAATGCTTTTGCGGATTCTACAAATACTTTAGAAGTACAAATTAAGGGAACTATTTTAGGTAAATATATGTTTGCTAGAAATTATAGCTTAACCACAGTTTCCTTAACTGGTGATGTTGAAGAAATTTCTGTTGGAGCATTCTATAACTGTGTAGGTTTAAATCATTTTGATGATGCTACCTCAGAAAATAACTTCCATTTCAAGCCGTCTATTTATAAAATAGATTCTTACGCCTTTGCTTTAAATCCAAATATTGTTCATTTAGTATTACCAAAAACGATTGAAAGAGTAGAAGCAAATGCTTTTGCAGGATGTAGAAATATTCGCAAATATGATATTCCTTTCATTGGCGCTTCTCGCTATAGTGAGGAACGAACAGATTTAGAGTCTGTTTTAGGCTGGCTATTCGGTACAGAAATCTATTATAAATATAGTTTACCTACTGCCTCAACTCGTGCTGTTTCTTCAGATTTTGTTTATACTACAAGAGCCGATATAGAAGATTATCTTTCTAATTATGGCGTACATCAAACAGATCTATATGGTGGAACATATGAAATTAGTAGCAGTAGTAATGAAGATGGTAGTATCATTTATACAATTACATTTACGAATGATTTATCTGAATTATCCTACACCTTGATTCCATCATCTGATATGAATTCTATTGAACAAAATCATTCAAAGGATGCAGGATACGTTTATCAAATGCCAAAGAATATCACAAGCTTAACGGTTTATGATGATACGGTTATTGGCTATGGCGCTGCAATGAATTTAGAAGCCTTGACAGACCTTGTTTTAGATCCGAAAATTGTAGATATTAAGGATTATGCTTTCTATAACGATTATTCCTTAGACTTTATAAGTATTTATGGATCTACAGTTCAAGGAGGTGTGGCTATCCTTCCTACTAGCATTCAAACCATTGGGGATTATGCTTTCAGCTTAAATACAAGACAAAGTGCTGCAATATTAGGTGGATATGATTTTAATCTAGATGCTCCTAGAGTAGAAAAGTATATTAATACTATTACAACTCTAGATCTCCAAAATCCAACTTCTATAGGTGAAGGTGCATTTATGTACTGGAAATCTCTAGATGAGCTATACATTCCAGCAAGTGTTACTTTTATAGGCGCTTGGGCCTTTGCTTATAATATTTCTATGACAAATGTTACTAATGATTCTTATCTTTTAAGTAGCTATATGTTCTCCCACAATCAACTATTAGATACTTATAATAGTAAAGATGGAACTCCTACGATTGTAGTTTCTGATAATGCAGAATACATAGATGGAATTGAAACAACAGGTATATTTGAATATTGTTATTCTTATCGTATCAATTCTAATGGAGATAAGGAAGAATTTGGGGTTAAGGCATTTGATGTTACAACGGACTATATTCCTAAATATATGTTCTATCAGGTTCGAAGAATTACAGAGCTAGATTTGTCAAATTACGAAGCAATTTATGATGGCGCTTTTGCAAAGTGTGTTGAAATCACAGATATTAATCTTCGTAAAGCTGAAGGACAAATGGATATTTTAACCTATATTGGTGATTATGCCTTCCAGGAAACAAAGATAGAAGAATTGTTGTTCCCAATTTCTTTAGAATATATTGGTCATGGAGCTATTAAAGCATGTGAATTCTTAAAGACAACAACGATACCATTTGTTGGTTCAAGTGTTGGAGACTTCTTCCATGAGGATGATGTATTTGGTTGGATTTTTGGAACTCAAGATACTTTACTAGATCCTACATATAGCTATGAAATACATGCGATGGATTCTGAAGAAGTGGTTGAACGCAAGGAAACAGAAGTAATATTAGCTCATAAGGATGCAAATGGAGAGTATGATCATTTCTATCCATCTGCTCAAAGCTATGCAAGCTTAGATACGACTGTGAACACAAACTGGATTCCAAGAAATCTAAAAGAGGTTATCATTGAGAAGGAAACGGTAATTGCTCGTGGTGCATTCTCTAATTGTGTAGATGTAGAGCATATTGTTTTACCAGAAAATACGATTAAGGAAGTTTTAAATTATGCTTTCTATAATTGTGCAAGCTTAAAGGAAATGATTATTCCGATTGCTATACGTACATTACTTCCTGAAACCTTTAATCTTTGTGGTTCCTTAGAATACCTAGAAATTCCTTATATTGGAGTTTCTCCGAGTGGAGATAAGGCAGAATCCTTATTTGGTGTTATTTTTGGTACTATTCCTTATGGAACAGGTAAGGATTATGTTGCAGAACAAAGATATGATGTAAATGCTCCTGCATTACAATATCACCTTCCTAAATCCTTAAAGAGTGTAAAAATTAATGCAGTAACTCAAAACAATATTCCTGCAGGTGCCTTTGAAAACTGTAGCTATATTGAAAGAATAGAAGTTGTAGGAAATGTTCGTTATATTTTCGAACGCGCATTCCGTAATTGTACTCGTCTTGTATCCTTTAAGACGCATTATAATCCAGATGGTTATCGTATTGAAAATCCAGAAGGTAATCTTAGTTTACCAGACGAAATTATTAATGCAGATTATGTAAATACAGTTGCCGCAATTACAGATGCGGAAAGTTCAACAGGTAGATTACCTGATGAAATTATTAGTATCGATGCTTATGCTTTTGAAAATTGTCATACATTACCATATTTGATTTTACCTTCAAAGCTAGAACGAATTGGTGATTATGCATTTAGAAATATGTTTACAATTACTTCATTATATGTTTTAGATGAGGTTGAAACGTTTGGTAAATATATTTTACATGGTGCAAAGCATTTAGAGACATTATCTATTCCATTTATTGGTGATACCTATAGAGATCCATCTATAGAGGAGCTCGGTTATTTCTTTGGTTTGATAACAAAGCAAGATCCTGACTTTATTACTTATGATAAGAAGGGTGATGTTGTCTATCTTGAAGATGTTTATAATGAATTTAATAAATTCAAGTATTTCTATGATATTGTGAATGATCCTACAGCAACTGTAGATGAATTTGGCATAATTTCTATTGAAAAAGATAATTTACGTGCTTATACAATTCCTCGTTCTTTGAAAAATTTATATGTATATAATGCATATCGTATACAAAAGAATGCATGTATTAATTTTGAATCCTTAGAGAATGTGGATTTGTCTAAGTCCTCTGATCTTGAATTTATTGATGATTATGCATTCTACAATAATAATCATTTGATTAATGTATATTTACCTGGTGATCGTTCTGGATACGCTTTAGCAGAAGAACCTTTACGTTCCTGTCTAAATCGAATTGGACATCATGCATTTGAAATTACGACGGCATTACAGTGGATTGATTTAGGTGCTCAAGGCGTATTAACTGAGATTGGTACATATTCCTTTGCAGGTGCGCCACTTGTGAAGTCTACGCTTCCACATATTGAAATCCCAAGTGAGATTGTCTTAATTGGGGATTATGCGTTTGCTTATAATGGATTAGTATACATTGATTTAGATGATATTAAGAACTATACCTTTGGTAATTATATGTTCTTTGATAATGATGAGCTTATTTATGTAGAAGTAAATAAGGGTATGCAAATTGTTGGAAACTATGTATTTGCAGATTGTGATATGCTTGGTAATCCTGATAGACTTGTTACGGATATAGAATTAGAAAATGGCGTTACTCTAATAGGCCATCCATATAATAGTAATTATCATGGTCACTTGTATCTAGAAGAAGGCTTAGTTATTCTTGGTAACAGCATGTTTGAGCATGATGACACTCTATATGAGGTAGTTATTCCTGAGAGTGTAGCTTCTGGTACAGGTATGGTTGGAAATAGAGTCTTTGCAGAAACCCAAGGCTTATATCAGGCTATAATTCAAAATAAAATTGTAGGTATTGAAATGTTCTATTTCAATACAACAAATTCTAGCTTAACTCATGTTAGCTTGAATCCAGAAATTACAACAATTGGTTATTCTGCATTCTATAATTGTAAAGAACTTCTTAATGTGGATTTACCTACAAGCAAGGAGTTTAAGACAATTGAACAGACAACCTTCTATCATTGTGAGTCCTTCACTGAAATTACAATTCCAAAAAATGTAGAGCTAATCCGTGATTCTGCTTTTGAAGGCTGCTTCAATGTTAATGAGGTTGATGGAAATCAAGGATTAACCTTCGTTGTTGATGCAAATAATTTGAGCTGTTTAACTCGTATTGAAGCTGATGCATTTAAGGATTTACAGCGTATTGTTCATTTAAACATTCCTGATTCCGTAACTTATATTGGTAATGCTGCTTTTGCAGGTGTATCAATGCTTGAGGAATTATCTCTTCCATTTGCAGGAAATGAGGTTGGAAATAATAATAGTGAGGAAGCTTTATTTGGATATATCTTTGGTTCAAATCGTTATTTGAATAGCTATCGTGCTGATCAAAGAATTTCTGCTAACTCAAATACAATCACGAAGTATTTACCTAAGGGCTTAAGAGAGGTTACTTTAACAGTAGAAGTACTTGTAGGCTATGGTGCATTTAACAATTGTGTATCTTTAGTAAATGTAAATTTACCTATGGAAGGAACACTTAAGGGAATTGATTCTTATGCTTTTTCTGGCTGTACAGGCCTAGAACAAATTATCATTCCTGGAAGTGTAACAGATATTGGATCCTTTGCCTTTGAAAACTGCTTTGAAATTCAAGAAATCATTTTTGAAGGAGATAGCTCCTTAGTAAATATTGGCGAATATGCTTTCAAAAATTGTCGTACTGTTCGTCAATTTAAGCTTCCAGATACCTTAAAAGAGGTAGAATATGCAATATTAAATGGTATGGAAGCTTTAGAGGAATTAACAATTCCATTTGTAGGAGAACGTATTGGTAATGATTATTTTGATTATGAAGAAAATTACCAAGGTGAAGCAACCTTTGGTTATCTATTTGGTTCTCAAATGATTGAAAACTTCCGTAAAATTAAATATGTAGATTATGATGAAATTTTACTAGATATGACTAAGGTTAAATCTTCTTATCAAGAAGAAGAACAAATCCATGACTTATTCTATGCATTGCCAGGAGTTACGGTTAATGTGATGAATACAGATAGTATTGAAACTAGAGCTATAATGCTTGTTGGAAATGCATCAACTACAGAAAATGGAATTAAGGTTGTAGTAGCCCCTAACTCAAATATGCTTCTTGAATGGAATGCTCAAGGCTTAGGAAGCTTAGTTATTTTCGATGAAGAAGGAAACAAAGTTGTTCCTGAAGGAATTAAGTTTGGAAATGAAAATCGTGAAGAAATCATTTTAACTACCACTGCGACTAATTTCCGTTTCAGTCTACCTACGGGTACATATTTTATAGGTGTTGAGGGAGGAGAGTCTGCAAACATAGTTATAAATTCTTTATTAACTCAAAGATATCATAATTCTTTTTCTACAACAAATCCAGATTTCGTTACTCCAGAAACAGATTTAGAGTATTGGACTCTTGCAACAAATTATGATACAGAGCGTAATTTCTTTAAGGCTCTTCAAAAGATTAAGCCAAGTGGAAATGAACCTACCCCAACAGAATTTAATATATCTTATAAGGATCATATCGTTACGAAATCAAGTACAAGCTATTCCATTCCAAAACAAGAAGAATGTGTTCCAATTTATTTCCCTATTCGTTTGAAAAAGGTAAATATTACTCAAGAAACTCGAATTGGTTATGGAGCATTTATGGATGCAGATATGCTTGAGGAGATTAACTTTACAAACAATACAGTAGAAGTTATTAATGATTATGCATTCTATGATATGAATGCTAGGACTTGGGTATGGACAGAAAATAGCCAAGATGCTTCACAAGAAGAAATTCGTCATACAGTTAAGCTAAATGGATTAAGTCGAATGAACTCCAAGACAGAAGCAAAGAATGAAATTATTCTTGAAAGCACTATAGAATACATTGGTTATATGGCATTTATGAATGATGATTCTATGGTAAATTTAACGATTTCAAGTACAGACAAAGAAATTTGTCCATGGGCCTTTGCATGTAGTGATGGATTAAAGAGTATCACAATTGAAAATAATCTCCTTGGAGAACATCAATTTGAAAATTGTGATGGCTTAGAGCATATCACTGTTCCTGCTTGCCTAACAGAAATTCGTACGCATGCCTTTGCTGATTGTAATTCCTTGACTGATATTACAATAAACTCTTCTTTAATTGGCGATTATATGTTTGCAAGATGTTCTAATTTAGGTAGTGTTGTTATTCCACAATGTGTTACAAATGAAGAGGTTGGAGTTTATGCCTTTGCATCTTGCCACAAATTAGAAGAAATCACAATCGAAAATGAATTCATATTGGATTATATGTTCTTCGATTGTGTTAGTCTAGAGGAAGTGGATACGACAAACAATAAGACCAATAATTTAAGAAGTATAGGCTATGCTGCCTTTGGTTCTTGTGATCGTTTGGCTAAGATTACGGTTCCTTTTGTTGGAAATCATGATTTTAAAGCTGGAGAAACTCCATCAAAAGAAACTTTATTTGGATATATCTTTGGAGAAACTATTGATCAAAAATCTGCATTTGAAAATCCATTCTATAAATTAGATTCTCATCCTTATGGTATGGGAACTACTGAAAACATCGCAAGTGTTGATGATCAGTCTATTGAGGTTGTTCAGCGCTATGCAGGCAAGCCTCTTATGGAAAATCTAGTGGATGATGAAGATAAGATTACTTCTGAGTTTGCAACAGACGATTATACATATACCTTCTATGTTCCTGCAAGTCTTAGAACGGTAATTATCGTAGAAGAAGATATCATCGGCTATGGTGGTATGATGGATTTACGTCAGCTTGAAAATGTCGAGTTTGAAAAGGTAGAAACAATTCAAGATTATGGCTTTTATAATTGTATTTCTTTGAAAAATATTAACAATTTAGATGCCGCATTAGAATCTATGGGAGTACTAGATTTAAATAATCCACAATATGGTAGTCCATTAAAGCACATTGGTGAATATGCCTTTGCTAGATGTATTTCTGTGCATAAGCTGATTGTTGCTGAATCTATTGAAACAATAGGCTCCTATGCCTTTGCGTATGATGATAGCTTGTGTGATGTTACATTAGATAATAAAGAAATATCTGATCATATGTTCTATTTCGATTATTCTTTACAAAATGTTGTTGTAAATCCATGTGTTACTTTGATTGGATATGCAGCATTTGGAAGATGTATTGGTTTAGAAGAATTATCTATACCATTTGTTGGTGCTTATGAGTGGGAATCTGATTCTAAAGAATCCTTATTTGGCTATCTTTTTGGTACAAATGAAGAAGAGGGTGTAGAATTTGATCTTGCTAAGGCCCACTATCTTGCTACCCATGAGGATGTGACTGATGTTTCATTTGAAACTTATGGTATTAGAAAGACAGAACAACGCTTTAATGATCGTGCCCAAAATATCTCCTTCTATATCCCTATGTCATTACATACTGTAAATATTTTTGGAGATACAACAATCGGCTTTGGTGCATTTATGAATACTAAGGATATTCGAAATGTGAACTTTGATACAATTGAAGATATTTTAAGTCGTGCATTTGAAAATAGTGATTTATATAATGTAAATAATATGGAATATAATGTTACTTATAAGGATCAAGTCTTTACAAATGCATCTAAAAATCAGGGTGGTTCTTATACATTTGATATGAATGGTCAAAGCTATACATCTGATCGCGTTGTATATTTAGGCGATAGTGTTAAAAATATTGGTAATTATGCATTTAATAATTGTGATGAATTAATTACAGTAATCATTCCAGAATCTTTAAATCCTCTTACAGGATCATTGATTGGAGATTATGTATTTGCAAATAATGCAAAAATTGAAAATATTGAATTTAGGAATAATAGTATTGGCGATTATATGTTTGCCTACTCTGCTTCTTTAGAGCATATTTTAATTCCAGAAAATATAACTCAAATTGAGGATTATGCCTTTGCATATTCACCAAGCTTAGTCAATAAGGTTGATGATACATATGATGAATGGATTATATTTAACAACAAGATTGTTGGAAGGTATATGTTCTATGGCTGTGAAAACTTAATTTCAATTGACCTTTCTCATAAAGAAGGTAAAGAACAATTCAATAATATGGAATCTATTGGCTATGGTGCATTTGGAAGCTGTTATAGCTTAAGTCAAATGGTAATCCCTTTTGCTGGTGGAAAGGCATTAGCGTTAAATGCTAATGAAAGTGAAGAAACCTTATTTGGCTATATCTTTGGTGATGAAAAGGAAGCTAAGGATATCATTGAAACAACATATCAAGCTGCTATTGAGGCAAAGTATGATGAGTTATATAATGCTGCTTGGACAGAGTATCAAACTGCAAATCCATCCTTGACTAATGCTCAAATTTCAGCATATATGAATACGCTAGTAGAATCTCTTCGTCAGAGTGCTTTGGATTCTGTTTCTAAGGGAAGTCTAGATTCTAGATTATATTTAGTTCAACAGACCTTTGATGGGACAAAGGAGCACACCTATGAATATTATTTACCAGTTTCATTAAGAAAGATTGTTATGACTGGTGGCGATGTCATTGGCTATGGTGCCTTCCAGAATGTAGAATATTTAGAGGAAATTACCTTATATAATCATTTGGTAGAAATTCATGATTTTGCTTTCGATGGTTGTAAGAGATTACAAGGTATTATTATCCCAGCTACTGTTGCTCTTATTGGAAATTATGCATTCCAGGATAATCATTCTTTAGAAACTGCAACCTTTGAGGATACAAGCTTAGAGGGTTTGATTAAGGTTATTAATGATGGAACCTTTAGAAATTGTTATAAGCTAAATCACCTTCTTTTACCAAATAGTGTAACTAGAATTGGTAAATCAGCGTTTGAAAGCTGTATTTCTCTAAGTCATACAGATGACACTTCTAATCCATTTGGCTTACCAGAAAGTTTAGAAGAAATAGATGCTTATGCATTCTATAATTGTAGTAGCTTATATGATTTAACTGTACCTTATGCATTTGTGACTACAATTGGCTATGCTGCCTTTGGTCGATGCATTGGTTTAGAAAAGCTTACGCTTCCATTTGTCGGTGGTCATACAAGTGATACAGGTGAATATGATCCAGTAACAGTATTTGGATATCTGTTTGGAACTGAAAATGAAGCAGATCATGAACAGTATGCAATAGATGCAAAGCGTCCTTACGGAGATAAGATTGCAACAAATACCGTTGGCATAACACTTGTTTCAGTAGGCTTTGTAGATCATGAATTTAATGAAGCTTATTATGGTTCTCATTTCTATATTCCAACGAAGCTTGTTCATGTTGTAATAAAGAATCCTGTTGCCCAAATCATTCCTGATTATGCATTCTATGATAACAGTGTATTAGAAAGATTAGATACGCCTAAGGGTGAGGATACTCAAACAAGCTCTGTAAGTGGTATTGGAAAGTATGCAATATCCTATACAACTAGCTTAAAGGGTATGAACGCTTTTGATCAAGTTGAATTATTGCCAGAGCTATATTCTATTGATGAGCATGCTTTCAGTCATGCTACTAAGATTACAGCTGTAAGCATTCCAGAAACGGTTGGTACTCGCGAGGCTATACCTAATGTTATGATTGGTGACTATGCATTTGAATATTTGACTAGCTTAGTGGATTTAGATATCAAGAATCGAATCATTGGGGCTTACCAATTTAGTCATAATACAAGTCTTTATAAGATTGTTATTCCGAATACAGTTATGATTATTGAGAATAATGCATTTGAGTTCTGTACAGCATTAGGTACAAAGGATGAATACGGAAATCCATTAACCTTTACCTATACAACTATTACAAAGGTGCTTGGTGGTTCTGGAGATGGACAACAAACCTATACCTATAATGTTTTACAGGATAAGTATGAAGGTGATAAGCTCATCTTTGATGCTAAGGCACAATATGAAAAGATGAATTCTGTCATTCGCTTTGAAAATGACTTTATTGGAGAGTCTATGTTCTTAGGCTGTACAGGAATAGAGGTAATGTATGTTCCTGATCATATAGTAAGAATTGGAGCTTCAGCCTTTGATGAATGTACCTCTATGACGGCAATTTATGTGCCATTTATTGGAGGCATGCGTTATCCAACAGCAGTAACTAATGGACAAGAAAGTCCTAATGTAGCTCAGGCTCAAAATACGATTTATTTATTTGGCTATATCTTTGGTGATACAAATAACCTACATAACACGGATGAGCTAGAAATGCTAGTAGAACAAGCATATAACACCTCTAATGAAAAGGATACGACTGGTTCTGATATTACTACAGCTGGTGAGCCACCAATTCCTTATCATCCAAGCTCTGTAAATCATGTGAATGATTTCTATGATTTCTATATTCCAAAATCCTTATTATCTATCTATTTAGCAGATAATTCTACTGCTAATGCTAAGGTTATTGGCCATGGTGCTTGTATGAATATGGAAAACCTAGTTTCCTTTAATTTCCCTAAAACCTTAGGATACATTGGTAGATATGCATTCTATAGAACAGGTCTTGATAATGTTACGATTCCAGAGGGTACAATTCAAATTGAACAAGGTGCCTTCCAGGAAACAGATATTTCTGAAATCATCATTAAGAATGGTGTCATAGGAGATTCTCAGTTCTATGGATGTGAATATTTAAAGAAGGTAACAGTATTATCTGAGGTAGTAGAGATTGGAAGAGGAGCCTTTGGTGGTTGTGTAAGTTTATCTGAATTAATATTACCTTATGTAGGAAGATATTATAATGATCAAACGGTTATCGATCGAATTACAGGCGAACAAAGAGATCTTAACCCAGAAGAAAAGCTGATAGGATATTTATTTGGTACTTCTAGTAACTTTAAGTATTCTGAATTGTGCTATGGAGTCCAACAGCGTGGAGATGTTACAGCTCCTATGCTAACATATTACTTACCAAAATCCTTAAAGAGAATTGTAATTACGAATGATACACAATTTAGTAATGGTGCATTTATGAATTGTAGCTATTTAGAATGTATTTCATTACCAGAATATCGTCGTTTAAATGGCAATATTGAACCTTTCGTTTCTATAGGTGATTATGCATTTATGAATTGTAGTAGTTTAATAGGTGCACATTATTATGCTGATGGAAATAAGGAAATTATGCTTACTCCTCATGGCGAGCTTCCACAAGATTTACAAAATCAGCTTGCTAAGGAATGTCATACTATTTATCATACGGTTTATGATTCTGAGGGCGTACGTATTGATAATGTAGAGGATATAGCTTCCTCAGAAATATATTTAAGAATTCCAGCTAGTGTTACTTCAATTGGAGCTTATGCTTTCCAAAATTGTACATCCTTAGAGACTATTCGTTATACATATCAGCCAGATATTATCAATGGAGATTTCTTCCGACCTTATTTGACTAGAGATGGAGATTCTATTTATCATATTATTTCTAATGAAGACTATGCTAGATATATTAATAGCTATATAGAGACCTCTGGAAATTGTTTGACTTCTATTTCTGATTATGCATTTAATGGATGTAAGAATCTTTCCTTCTTCTGGTATGTAAATTATAGGGATGGAGCTATTCAAGAAGTTAATATTACAGATGGTTTAGTATTAGATTCTAAATTCACCTCTATTGGGGCTTATGCTTTTGCAGAATGTGATGCCTTTGAAAGAGTATGGTTAGCTAATTCCATTGTAGATGTGAATACTCATGCCTTCTACGGATGTGATTCCTTATCTGATGTTTATTTAGAAGAAGGATTAATTCTTTTAGGAGCACATATGTTTGAAAACTGTAGAAGATTATTGGAAATCGTAATTCCTAGTTCTGTTGAGACTGTAGGTGAGTATGCTTTTGCAAACAATAATTTAAGAGATGTAGAGATTAAGAATCATATCGTTGGAGATTATATGTTCTACAACAATCCTAGTTTCTTTGAATTTGCCCCTGAGGGGAAAACAACAGAACCTACGAATGTGATTTCTTATGTAGAGGATCGTTTGGATACTATTGGCTATGCAGCCTTTGGTGGTTGTACAGCATTACGTAAGATGACACTTACTTTTGTTGGAAGTAGAAAGGAAGAAAATGGAAATACATTTGATTCCCTACTAGGCTATATATTTGGTCATATTAGAACTGAATCTACAACGACTGTATGGCAAACTTATGCTGATAGATTTGAGACTCAAACTGTTCGAATTTACAATAATGGAAATTATGAGCGTGTAAGCTTTACAACAGATTCTAGATTCTATATTCCAAGTCGTCTAGAGTATATCTCTATTATTGGTGAGACTGTAATTCCATATGGTGCATTTATGAATACACCAATTAAGGAAGTAGTATTTGAAGATGTAGTTGAGATTAGAGATTATGCTTTCTATAATAGTAAAATAGAAAGTGTCAACTCATCTATTGATGATAAAGAAATTCGCTTTAATGACAATGTGAAGTCCTTAGGCTCTTATGCGTTTGCTAATGTAAAAGCAATTCGTCGCATTGTTGTTCATTCAACTATTGGTAAGCAAAGTCATCCTTCATCAAATACAGAAGGATATCTAGGAGATTATGTCTTTGCAAACAATGAATTAGATGCTAATGGTATTGTATTAGAAAACTATGAGCTTGGTGATCATATGTTTGATGGTACACAAATTTCAACAATTACAATTCCAAGTAACATTTTATATGTAGGTACACATGTATTTGCTAATAATGCAAGTCTAAGTAGTGCTACAATTGAAAATGAAATTATTGGAGAATATATGTTCTATCATAACACAGGTTTAAGACGAGCAAATATTCCTACGAATATTAAACAGATAGGCTATGCTGCCTTTGGAGCATGTCCAAATATTGGTTCAATGCGATTACCATTTGTAGGTAAGCATCGTTTTGATGAAGGCGCTTCTAAATTTGAAGGCTTGTTTGGTTACATTTTTGGTCATCAAACAGAAGCTGATGCGGTTATGGCAGAAATTGTTCAAACCTACGAAGGAAATGAAATAGAAGCAGTTCACCTAAATATTTTAGGAAACCAAAATGTTTCTGTTGATCAAACCATCTATCTTTCTTATGACCTAGATCCTAGTGATGGTGGCTATCATTTCTTAGTTCCAAGAAATTTGATAAGCATTACTATGATAGATGATACTGTAATTGGAGATAGTGCATTTATGGACTTAGGCATGGTAAGTAGCTTTGTATTAAATAGTACGACTACGACAATTAAGTCTCATGCCTTTGAAAATTGTGATGCAGCTGGCTTTAATACAATTGAGCTTCCATCTTCAGTATCTAGCATTGAGGCCTATGCATTCAAGAATTGTCAAAATCTGAGAACTGTAGGCTACAACAATAATCCATTAAAAGAAATTTGTGAAGGAACCTTCTATAATTGTTATAATTTAGAAGAAGCAATCATTTTAGATAGTATAACTAAAATTTCTGATTACGCCTTCTACAATTGTATTTCTATACCTTATGTTTTCGTTCATGCTGGTGTTTTAGAAATTAAAGAAAAGTCTTTTGGCGGATGTGTTGGCTTAACAGAAATGACTCTACCTTATGTAGGAGCTAAGCCATATAAAGAATTGATTGAGATTATTGAAGATGATACAAAGTCAGAAGCAGAAAGAACTTTAGCTAGAAAAATGACCTTATTCGGATATATCTTTGGAGAATTAGAGCCTGGATATGAAAGAGGTATTTTTGAAGATGCTTTATATACTGGTTATGATGCTTTATCTACCTTAAGATATGATGAATACAGCATTGCTCATCAATTAACTTATGATTTCTATATTCCTAAGTCTTTGAAGAAGGTAACTTTAAATCATATTGAAATTATAGGAGAATATGCTTTCAGTAATGTTTCTACTTTAGAGCATGTTGTTATTGATAATGATCCAAAAACAGAGCTTACGGCTATTTTAGAACATGCCTTTGATGGTGCTTCAGGATTGCTAGATTTATTCATTCCAAAATCTGTAGATACGATTTTAGAATATGCCTTTGCAAATTGTTCTAGCCTAGAAACAGTAGTCTATGAGACAGGAAATGTAGGCTTAAAGGAAATCAGTCGCTATGTATTTGCAAATGATGCAAAGATAAGAAATATGAAGGTAGCAGAAAGCCTAGGAAGTGATTTAAGTGGTTTAGAAAATACCTTCCCAGATTCTGTTTTAGCGGTTGAAGAAGGAGCATTATTTAACAACGCAAGTCTAGAAAGCTTTGTGATTGGAAAACATGTAAATACAATTAAGAATAATGTATTTGGAGGATGTATAGGCTTAGAGGAGTTAAGTATACCATTTGTAGGAGAATATAGACATCATACAAATCCAGATGATGTAACAACCTTTGGATATATCTTTAGTAGTAGCTTAGAAGAAATAATTGAAGGAAATGAAGAAGGATTGTATGAGGTAGTACAAAATGAGAATACCTATTATTTACCAAAGAGCTTAATACATGTAGAAGTTACAAATGATACAAAGATAAAGGATTATGGCTTTGAAAATGCAATTGAGATAAGAGAGGTCATTTTACCAGAAGGGTATGATGATGCAAATCCATTTGTTGAGGTAGGAGCATATGCATTTAACAATTGTATAGGCTTAGAAGGAATAAACTTCCCTAACACAACAAAGAAGATAGGAGCACATGGCTTTGATACATGTAAGAATGAAAGCTTTACAGAATTATTCATTCCAAAATCTGTAGATACGATTTTAGAATATGCCTTTGCAAATTGTTCTAGCCTAGAAACAGTAGTCTATGAGACAGGAAATGTAGGCTTAAAGGAAATCAGTCGCTATGTATTTGCAAATGATGCAAAGATAAGAAATATGAAGGTAGCAGAAAGCCTAGGAAGTGATTTAAGTGGTTTAGAAAATACCTTCCCAGATTCTGTTTTAGCGGTTGAAGAAGGAGCATTATTTAACAACGCAAGTCTAGAAAGCTTTGTGATTGGAAAACATGTAAATACAATTAAGAATAATGTATTTGGAGGATGTATAGGCTTAGAGGAGTTAAGTATACCATTTGTAGGAGAATATAGACATCATACAAATCCAGATGATGTAACAACCTTTGGATATATCTTTAGTAGTAGCTTAGAAGAAATAATTGAAGGAAATGAAGAAGGATTGTATGAGGTAGTACAAAATGAGAATACCTATTATTTACCAAAGAGCTTAATACATGTAGAAGTTACAAATGATACAAAGATAAAGGATTATGGCTTTGAAAATGCAATTGAGATAAGAGAGGTCATTTTACCAGAAGGGTATGATGATGCAAATCCATTTGTTGAGGTAGGAGCATATGCATTTAACAATTGTATAGGCTTAGAAGGAATAAACTTCCCTAACACAACAAAGAAGATAGGAGCACATGGCTTTGATACATGTAAGAATGAAAGCTTTACAGAATTATTCATTCCAAAATCTGTAGATACGATTTTAGAATATGCCTTTAAGAATATGGAAGCTTTAGAAAAGGTAACCTTTGAGGATGGAATTCAAATCCTAGAAATTGCAACAGGTACTTTCTATAATGATTATGAGCTAAAGACGATTTTTACAGAAAATCAGACTATAGAAAATATTGTTTCCGTTCCGAATAGTGTAACTTCTTTAGGGGATTATGTATTCTTTAACACAATTGCAATAAGGGAAGTTATTTTACCAAATCAAATTTCTACAATTGGAAATGCAATATTTGGTGGTGCTGGTCATATTGAAAAATTAACACTACCATTTGTAGGAGCTCAAAAATATGAAATTTGTGAATATGATCCAACCTACGATAGTAAAGAAACTGTATATGGTTATTTATTTGGTGGGGAAGAACAGTATTTGAATTATCATGAGGATATTTTAACTGAATTTAAGGCAATTACTCAAGCATTTGGCAGCAAGGAAGAAGATAGTGTAGAGTATTATATTCCTAAGAATCTAACGAACATAATCATTACAAATACAGAGGTGATTCATTATGGTACCTTCTCTAATGTATCTTATTTAACTTCTGTGGATTTACCTGAAATGCTAAAGATTATTGAGGACTATGCATTCTATAATGCTTGTGATCTAGAGGAAGTAACCTTTGATGGTGGCTATAATTCTGCATGTTTAGAAGAAATTGGGGTAAGTGCTTTTGAAGATGCTATATCCTTAATTCGCTTCAACAGCATGGATGGAAAAAATAGTGTTTGGATTCCAAATTTAGTTACTGCCTTAAAGGATAGAGCATTTAAAAACTGTAATTCTATTGAAAAAGTAGTTGTTGCTGATCAAGTTGGTACTACTGATGCTGGTATTGTAGGAGAATATGTATTTGCTGGCTGTGATCGATTAAGTGAGATTGTTATCAATAACCACTGGATTGGTGCTCATATGTTTGATAATGAGGACAATTTCCCAGCTGATTTTGATATTACAAAGGAGGATTATGAAATTCCAGCTTTAAGGAGCGTTGTCATTCCTTCTGTTGTAGATCGAATTGATCCTTATGCCTTTGCAAATAACTCTGAATTAAGATATGTTACAATTCATAATCAGGTTTTAGGTGAATACCAATTCTATAATTGTCCTAGATTAACTGAGGCAAGCTTGCCAAATGATTTAACAGAAATTGGTGCTGGAGCCTTTGGAGATTGTATTAGCTTGGTTGAAATTTGGATTCCATTTGTAGGTGCACATCCTTATGTTTCAGATGGTGTAGAAGCTTTACTTGGATGGATATTTGGAACTGAGACAAAGTATAGTAGTGCTGTTGCATCTACTCACCCTCTTGTCTTAGAAACAAAGCAAATGGTATCAGAAACCCAAACTGAAACCTTCTATATTCCAGCATCCTTAAGAATTGTTCATGTTCAAAATGATGCTCACGTTGGTTTTGGTGCATTTAGTAATTGTTCAAATATTACAACAATTGATCTTTCTAATGAGGAAAGACCAGGCAGAACAAGATATTTCGAAACCATTGGGGAATATGCCTTTGCTGGATGTGTAAGCTTAGGAACAAAGGCATTATCTGATCCGAAATATATTGAAGCAGAATGCTTCATAGTTCCACAAACAATTCTTTCTATAGGAGCATATGCATTTAAGAATTGTGAGAACCTAAGAAGAATTGATTTTAATGGCGATTTGATAACTAAGCTAGAGGATGGGTTGTTCTATAATTGCTATTCATTAACAACAATCACTACTCCTAATCATTTCGAATTAGATTATGTTCATATTGGAGCTAATATAAATGAATTAGGAAATAAGGTATTCTTCAATGATATATCCTTAAAGAATATTATTATTCCAGATTCAGTTACTTTAATTGGTGAGCATATCTTTGGTGGCTGTGGTAATTTAATTAGTCTAGATTTACCATTTGTTGGTAAAGAAATGAAGGATGCCTGTGTTGGAACGGAAAATGATGGCAAGGATGTTATTTTCAGCTATCTATTTGGAAAGGATAACATAGATTCATATTATAATTCTTCATTATTGATGAGCTTAGATCAGCGTTTAGTTGGTGCAGCTATGACTGTAGAAGTACCAATTTCATTGACTGATGTAACAGTTCGTCTTCAAAGAGTATTGCATATTGGAACATTCTTTGAATGTGATATGCTACAAAATATTACGTTGCCATATTGCTTAGAAATTATTGAAGATGGAGCGTTCTATGGTGCTCAAAATATCGAAACGATATCCTTTGTAGATACAACAGATGCTAAAACTATTATGCTAAGCTCTATTGGAGTTTCAGCATTCCAGGGCTGTGTAGATTTAACTTCCTTCAATGAAACAAATGAGTATAAGGTGTACTTACCTTCAAGCTTATTGACTATCAAGAGTCGTGCCTTCTATAATTGTGATTCTATAGAAAGCATCTATATTCCTGAAACGATAGGTGATGATATTGGTGATTATGCTTTTGCAGAATGTGATAAGCTTCAAACTGTATCTATCCATAATACAAAAATAAGTGAATATATGTTCTTTAATGATCCTGTTTTAGATCATGTGGTTGTTCCAAATGAGGTTAAATCTATTGGGTATGCAGCCTTTGGTGGTTGTATAGGATTGACAGAGATTACAGTTCCTTATGTAGGAGCACATAGCTATACTACTCCTAATGAAGAGGCTTTATTCGGATATATCTTTGGTAAGGATGTGAATACAAATTCTTTACTTCGTCCAATCGTTCAAAGATATTCTGATTCAGCTGTAGAACAGACCTATTATGTACCTAAAGCTTTAAAGAAGGTTACAGTTACTTCTAATGCCTCTTGTGTTCCTTATGGCGCATTTATGAATTTTGAGGATGTAGAATATATTTTACTTGAATCAGATGATTCTATTAAAGAATATAGAATAGAGGATTATGCATTCTATAATTGTAAATCCTTAGTTGGAAATTCTATAAATGAGGGCTTGATTCTTCCTAAGAATACAGTTTATTTAGGTAGATATGCCTTCTATGAAAATGATAGTTTAGCTAAGATTTCTTATGCTGGAAATCAAATTCATGAAATTTTAGAATATACATTCTATGGCTGTGATGTACTAAATAGCTTTAATGAAAATGAAGCTTATAAGATTGTTATTCCAGAGAGTATAGAAAGCATTGGTGATTATGCCTTCGCATATTGTGTAGGTATGGAAAGCTTAGATATTCAAAATGTAGAGGTAATTGGCGATTATGCCTTCTTCCATACAGAAGCAGTTGAGCAAGTAGATTTAAATGCCTTAGGACACTTAGGTAGATATGCGTTTGCTTATGCTACTAAGCTACTAAGTATTACCTTACCAGAAAACTTAACTGAGGTTGGCGATTATGCCTTTAGTTATACCTATGCATTAGAGCATATTACAATTTTAAATGCGATTTTAAGTGATCATATGTTCTATCAAGCTACTCAACAGGCTATAAATCCTATGGAACTAGTGATTCCAGAAGAGGTTATCTATTTTGGAAATTATATCTTTGCAGAAGCAACACATCTTGAAAAGGTATCTATGCATGCTTCTATGAAGGATGTAGCTGCTGGCCTTGGGGAATATATGTTTGCAGATTGTACAGGGCTAGTAGAAGCAGTATTTACAAATAAGGAAATAGTTACAATTAAAAAAGCAACCTTTATGGGAGATTTGAATTTACCTGAATTTGATATTCCAGAATCTATTCAAACGATTGAGGATTATGCATTTGATCATACCGATTTAAAAGAAATTAAGCTTCCAGCTAAGCTAAATTGGATTGGGGATTATGCATTTAGAGCTAATGAAGATGTTTTAGAACTTTACGTTCCAGAAGAAGTTACTCATATTGGTTATGCTGCCTTTAATGGATGTGGTAGTATTGAAAAAATTACCCTACCATTTATTGGCTCTAATCATCCAAAGCAAGCAAGCTATGCTACACAATCTGGATCAGAGTCTTTGTTTGGCTACATCTTTGGTCGTGAAGTATATGATCATGCAACATTAATTCATCAATTTATGAAGTATTATGATGAATTAACACAACAAACAATTAAGAAGTCTTTTAAAAATGAATTCAATACCATTGCATATGATACGGATGGCTATGGTAATTATATTGATGAAACAGGACAAATCACTCTAACTCCTAGTGTGTTTGGTGAGGCCTTCTGGATTCCTAGTGGTCTTGCAAGTGTAGTCTTCTTAGATACATTTGATATCATTACTAATGGACAGATGTCCGGAGTTACAACAGTTTATGATGTAAAGCTTCCATATCATATTAATGAAATTGAAACTGCTGCCTTTAGTGGAGATACAAATCTTAGATATATCAATGTTCCAAAGCCTGCTGAGATTTTACATGAAGCAGTATTTGAGAATATGTATGAGGGCGATGAAGAGCATCCTGATGAAATATTCTTTATCACTGCAAGCTATAGCATAGATAGTAGATTCCCTGAGGGTTGGGTAACAGGAAATGATATGCCTGTTGCTAAAAAGTGGCATACAAAATATATCGTATATTATGAAGAGGATTCAGATATATTTGAATACGAATACGATTATCATACTAATAGCTTTAAGATTGTAGGCTTTACAGAATTGTTGCCAGAACATATTATTAATCACAGAGATGCTCAATATAGTCGTTATATTTTACGTATTCCAGAATATAAGAGTCAACGTCCTGTGGTTGAAATTGCAGATGGTGCATTACTTGGCTATGATGAGGCTACTATAGAGTATTATTATACAATTCTAAAGGAAAAGTATATAGATTTAACTAAGGCTCAATTAAGCATTACAGGTATTGCTATTGCAAATAATGTTAAAACCTTAGGAAAAGATATTATTCAAGGTGGAGATTCTTTTGTAGCATATGTATGTAAGACAAAAGCTGAAGCTTTAGAAGCAGGCTATATTGCTGAAGAAGAATGGCTTGGTGGGTCTACAGGATTAGTATATTATGGACAAGGAATTACATGGACACTTGATAGAGGGCAAGCTATTTACCAACTATTACTTAGTGCTACAAAAATCACTTTAGATTTAGATAGTCTAGAAGGATTAATGTATGACGAGGAAAATGGATATTTCATTACCTATTCAGGTGAAGAATTTATGCCAAAGCCTGTTATTAGCTTTGATGTAGATAATGAAAATACCGTTTTAGTTGGTGATGCTACATTACCTACCTATGATATAATAGGTGTAGCAGGTCATGGTGAATATGTAGTAAAATACCATAATATATTAGATGTAAGCTATGATGAGGATGGTAATGTAATTTCAAATGCTTGGGTTTATGTATTTACAAATAATACAGCAATCTTTACAAACTTATTTGTTAATAATGATAAGGACCCATCAACCGAAGAACTTGAATCCGATTTAAGAGTAGATAAGGATTTATGGTGTGATGAAATCACAGAGTATCCTTGGTATTCAGATATTGTTGCAAATACAGAGAATATGGCTTTAGGTTTAGTACCAGATGGTGCTAAGATTTCCTTTAAGATTATTCGTCGTGTACTTTCTGTTGAGGTAGATGATGAGAAGGTCTTTGAAGAAGGAGATATTTGGTCTAATTCAAACTGGGATAGTTCTAATTCTAGTGTTCAGATTTCTAATTTTGCAACAGATGGTGAAGTATTTAATGGCTGCTTAAGCTTAAATCAACCAGATGTTTATATTGATGCAAGTGGAAATGTTAATGCATATACAGATATGGCTTTAAATTATCATTGGGAAAAAGCCTATACAATTACAAAGAATGGTATAGATTTAACTAAGAATTATGAAGTATCCTTTAATGTAAGTGTTTTAGTTAAACCACAAGAGATAATGGTAAACTGGAGAAATCTAGAAACTGAGTTTAATGAATCTAAAGAATTCATTTTACCTATTGCTTATGTGGTAGTTAAAGATGGCTATTCTGCATATGAGGTTTGTCCTATTTATGTTGAAATCTTTAATGATGATGTATCCTTACTCAAGTATCTGTGTGATGCAAGCTTTAAGTCAGATCAAATCTTAATTAATAATGCTGGTGTATTATCTGTTGAGGCTACAACAACATCAAGAAATTATATTTTATTGAATGCATATAACCTCTATACATTAGCTAAGATAACAGTAGATACTCCATCAGTTTATAGTGCTTTATCTTTTGATAAGATTAATATGAGTAAATATATTGATGTGACAGTTTCTAATCTATATGATTATTATTTAGATCCTGAGTGTACGATTCTGATTGCTGGTGCAGATGATTTAGCAACAGCAGAAAACTTGTTCCAAAACTTCTATAATAATAACCATATCTATAGTAATTTATGTGAGGATAAGAAAAAGACCTATTTGCCGGTTGATATGTATCACATATATGCTAAGCTTAGAAATCCAAATAATTATCAGTGGCGTGATTATCGTAATCCATTATATCGTGAACCAATTTATGATTTAACCTTTGGTGTTAGTCAAGAAGAGCTTTTAATTGATTTAGGTGAAATTGATAAGCTTGAATATATACCAGGAGCAGATGTATTAAGCTACATCTACCAATCTAGTATAAAGGTTCAAGTAGAAGCAAAAACTGAAAATTCAACTGAAATAAAAGAGCTAGTTCATGATGTTGAGTTTAGAATTATCATACCAAACGAGTTAGGCCGATATGGCTTTAAGGATGAAGGCTTTAAGCTTTTAGGTGTAGATAGCGATAATGCAATGATAGGTGATGAGGTTATTTATAAAAATGAACTTACAGGCCAATATTATTCTGATAATTATCGTATTGTCTTTAGTGGTGAAATCAATGTCGTATATCCATCTATTGCAGTAACAGTAGAAGATACGAATGAAGCAGCCTGTGAAGAAACTAGAAATGAGCTACTTAATGGTAACATCTATCAAGAATTTACATTTACAGCAACTCATGAGGAGGGTATTCTTCATAACTTCCATATTCAAGCAAATAAGGAAGATGCAAGCATTGAATATAGCATTGATAATGACATTTGGGTTCAAGCAACAGGTACTGCCTTAACTGATTTTGATTGGTGTAATGCAGGAACGTATACCTTATTCTATCGTGTCTTCTGTGATCATTATAAGCCAGTTTATGGAATCATCACACTTAAGATTGCAAGAAATTCATCAACCATTCAGATTTTAACTGAAAACTTAAATAAGGTTTATGATACATTAGGTGTAAGTTCAAATGTTGAGGACTTTATCAAGACAACAGGTAGTACAGAAGAGGTTGTTCTAACCTATAGAATGAAGCGTACGGATTTAAGTGAAGAAGAATTAGCTTCCTTAGCTTTATCTGATCGCTATCAGCTACTTACTTATGAAGATGCAGTTGCTGCTGGAGATTGGCTATTAATTGTTAATTTACCTGCAGATGAAAATTATGATGGTATTGTTGCATATAAGGAATTTAGTATTGCAAAGCGAGATATAGCTATAGAGCTTGTTGATCCAGATTGCATTTACAATTCTAAAAATATCTATACCCATAAAGTTCCATTTACTTTAGTTGAGGATAATGATTCTATAGTCGAGTTCAACTTTAGTATTGAGCCAAATGTAGCTCAAGAGGAAGCTTATTCTACATCAAATGGACAAATTTATATTTCTCCTGTTTCTATTCGAGTAACGATTAATGATGTAGCAATTAGCAATAGTAATTTCAATTTCAGCTTTGATTTAGAGGTTACAATCCAAAAAACTACACCACATGTTGAATTCAATCTTGTAAAGAATTATATTTATGATGGTTTAGCTTATCCTACCCCAACATTGACTACAAATTCAACATCAACTCCTGAATTTAGATATTATACTTTAGATGGTGTAGTATTAGATGGAGCTCCAACTTCTGTTGGTTCTTATAAACTGAGAATCACTTTAGCTGAGGATGCAAATACTTTAGCTTATGATGAAGAATTTGAATTTAATATTTCGCCGAAATTATTACGTGTTGAATGGGGAAATACTTCTATATCCTATATGGGAAGCTTTGTTTATCCTAATGTATTCGTTTCTGGAGCACAGGATGGACAATATACAATTATAGCAACTCCACATGATGGATATGATGGAATTAGTGTAGGAAGTCAAATGGTTGATTTGACATTATCAGAGGAATTTAATAATTATGTATTAGATATGTCTACTCTTTCTTATACAATCGTTTCTCATAGAGTGTCTATTTCTTTTGAGGACCGTATGGTATATACAGGAGCTAAATATGAAAAGTCAATGCAAGAATTTGATTCCTTATTACCTGAAGGTATGCATTTTACAGGTACAATTTCTACAGTAAGTGCTGAAAAGGGAAGCTATTCAAGTAATACTAATCACCAAATTGAATTAAACGACATTAGAATTCTAACAGAGGATGGAATAGATGTAACTGAATTCTTCACAATTACATACTATGGTATTTATGTTACCATTACAAACCCAACGATTGAACACGTTGTTCAAGATGCAGTTTTAGTAGATGGTGTATGGGAATTAAGGTATACCTATGATGGACAAAGCCATAATGCTACAGTAGTTCCAGCTATAGGAAATACAAGAATATTATACAGAACATCAAGTGGTTCTTATACGATTCCTCAAAATTATAAAAATGTATGTGAGATGAACATTACCTATACGATTTCTGCAACAAATTATGAAACTACAACTGGTAGAATTCATTTTGTCATTGAACCAGCGCAATTAGATATTGAGTTTGATGATTCAGATAGTATTTCAGGCAAGATGTTTGATGGTAAGGATATTACAATCGGATATACGATTGTTCCATTTGCTGCTCCTTCTACAATTCAGTTCTATAAGAATGGTTTGAAAACTTATTCAACCTTCTCAATTGGAACCTATACAGTTGAAATCGTTGCGAAGGATACAGCAAATTACAAGGGCTTCACAAAGAGCTTTGAATATGTTGTTGAAAGAAATTATATGAATATAAATATTCAAGGAGATTACTTAAGACAGCCATTCAATGGTCTTCCTGTTTCCCATCCAAGTGTGATTTCTTCTGTAGTATCAACTGAAGAAAATACAAGCTTTAGATACTATTTAGCATCTGATGTGGATTTATTAAATCCTATTGATACGCCTTATGAGGTTGGTAAGTATATTGTTGAGATAACAGTAGAAGGAAATGATTATTATCTTACGACTACTAAAGCATTTGAATTTGAAATTATTGCTACGCAGCTTTACATTCGTTGGGAAAGTGAACAAGCATATTATTACAATGGTCAAATTCAAAAGCCAATTGCTTATGCATATGACTTAGAGGGAACTCAAATTTTACTTGATGTTGAGTCAAGTATAGATCCTATCTTAGCTGGAACCTACACTGTAGAAGCAGTTTTACCGGCTGGATATCCAAATTACGGATTAGATAATTCCTTCTTCCAATATACGATATTACCTTACGAATTAATGATCAATTATAAAAATGATTATGTTTTAGCAGATCCATTGTTTGATTTTGATGTACATTTAGATAGTGCTTCTGTTGAAAATATGGTAAATAATCATGAGCTTCAATTTGATTTCTATTTACCGGGAAGCAAGCGTATTAAGGATATGGTATATAATAATATCAACGACTTTGTTATTAGAAATGTTATAATTACAGCTGATGGTATTGATGTCACACGTTCCTTCCATATTACATATAATCTTTATGTAGAAATTCATTTACCAAGAATTGAATACTATTTCGAGGGTGCAACCTTAGAAAATGGAAGATATCATTATACGAAGGAATATGATGGTGAGGCGCTTGTTCCTGAGCTTGTGATTTTAACTGAACCAGAGGATTGCTTAGTGATTTTTGAATATGATGAATATATTGCAGCTGGTCAGTATGAGGTAGAGTATCAAATTGCCTTAGCTAATCACGAAACAGTTTCATCTAAGCTTATTATCACCATTGAAAGAATGTCATATGATATTGAGCTTACCAATGAATTAGATAAGGTATATGATGGAAATATCGTATTCCCTGAAATTCTAATTAATGGTATCAATATGAATACAACTGAATTCTCTGATTTAGGTATCTTAGTATTTGTAAATTATTATCAGGATGGCAATTACTTAAATTATGCTCCAGCAGATGCAGGAAGCTACTTAATGAGAGTAATTGTATGTCAAACTACAAATTATAAGGAAACTCATTTTGAACATTCCTTCACAATTTCTCGTGCTGATGGTGATATTCGTGTTAATGAATTAAAGGATGGAACCTATGATTTCATTAAGATATATGATGGTCAACCAATTTCCGTTTCTAGAAAATCAGATGATCTTGATACAAATATTATTTACGAGACAAATGGAAATATCTTAGCGGATTATACATTCTATGATAAGGATGGAAATGTGGTTCCTGCTATAGTAGATGCAGGAAACTATACGATAATCTTTACAGTTGAGGAGTATGGAAATTATAATGCATACATCTCTAGACCATACACAATTGAGGTATATAGAAGTCATCTATTCTTAGGCGATTTAGACAAAGAGTTCACAATGGAATATGATGATGGTAAACGTTTTGCAGTTTCTGCTGATGTATTCAAATCATTAGAAGTAGAACCAGTAAAAGAATGGTTAGCTAATTCCAATATCTATAACGTTATAGATGTTAACATTGTTGAAACAGCTACCGAGTTTAGCTTTGTTGGTAATATTTATACGATTGCTGGAAGACAGGGCGTATATATCAATAATGAGCATTTTGATACATCTGAGATTCAAGTCTTTGATAAAACAGGTAAGAATGTAACAAATAATTATATCGTAGATGTCTTTATGAAGGTTACAATCAAGCCTGCAAAGGTTGTTGTGCTTTCAAGAGATTCTGTTGAAGAATATGATGGTAGAGCATATACAATCCCAGCTCCTAGACCACAATTAGATGATTTAAATGAAACCTATCGAATTCTATATAGCAATGATGGTATAAATTATCAGTTAAGTGCAGTAACTTATACAGATTGTGGAGTTCATACAATTTATTATAAAGTTGTATTTGAAAATTTCGAAACAGTTGAGGGCTCTGCTACACTTACAATCAATCCAGGTCCTGTAAAGGAAATTCTATTGACTAAGCCTTTATCTAAGGAATATGATGGAAATCCTGTTTCAGAACCAAGCTATTCTACGAACACGAATGGCAAAGCAAGCTATCAGTGGTTTATGAAGACCTCTTCTGGTTGGGAAGAAGTAGATTCTGCAATCGAAATTGGTCATTATAAGGTTTTAATTGATATCGAAGCTGCAACAAACTATCTTGCAACAAGTGCAGAGTTTGAATTTGATATCACAATAAACACTATTGAGATTAGATGGAGTGAAACAAACTTCAGCTATAATGGAACTGCCCAAACTCCAAGAGCTTATTTAACAGAAGCAGTAAAAGGTGGATTAGATCTAATTATTACTGTTACAGGTGCTGATGCTTTATCCATCAAGCGTGGTAAGTATACAGCAACTGTCACTACAACTGATTCACATTACATCTTAACAAATGCCTCTGTTGATTATGAGATTGGCTATCAGGCAATCAATGTTCCTGAAAAAATTGTAAGAACTTATACGGGTCGTCCTATTACTGTTGAGTTTAATACAGGTAGACCTACTGATGAGGCTACTAATGGTATTTCATCTACGGTTAAGTCAGTAACTGCAGTAGGAACAACCCTTACTACATTATCACTAGTGGATAAAGAAAACTACATTTGGATTTTATCTGATGGAAGTGAAACTACTGATGATATCAATGTAGAAATTGTTGTGGTAGCAGCAAATATTACACCATTAGAAAATGGAAATCTTATAGAAGGTTTAGATGCAGCACCTATTGCTGATCAAAATTATACTGGTAGCGCGATAAGACCTCTGCCAACCTTAAAATACTATGGTATTACCTTAGTTCAAGGTAGAGATTATACTCTAAGCTATAGGAATAATGCTGATCCAGGTGTTCAAACAGCTACTGTAATTGTTAAGGGTGTTGGTAATTTCACAGGCACATTAGAGCTTGCCTTTACAATTAAAGTCAATGTATTTGGACTTGCTGAGGGTTCTAACTATCGCTTCTTAAGAGCATCAAATTCTCAAACCTTAGTTGATGAACCATCTCATAGGATTTATAAATCTAATATTCGAATTATTATATCTAACGTTGAAACAAGAACAACCATTGCTGACTTCTTAAAGAATTTAACAATTCAAGAGGGTCAAACAATTCTTGTCTACAATAGTAATAATTTAAAGATAACTGCTCAAAATTATGAAACTACATATGTTGGTACAGGCTTCCGTGTTCAATTAAAACAAGGAAATCTTGTCAAAGATCTTCTATATGTATCTGTTATAGGCGATTTAACCGGTGATGGTATCTGTGACTATAACGATATGATGGAAGTACAAAAGCATATTGTTGGTATAACGAATTTAGGTTATGAATATTACAAAGCGGCAGATATAACAAATGATCGATATGTAGATGATTCTGATCTAATTGAAATGATGCAAAATATTTAAAAGCAGTTTAAAAGGGCTGAATGTACTTATGTAGATTCGGCCTTTTTTTCTTACTTAAAACATTCGACGCAAACGCAATTTTTTTTATAAATTATTAAACATTTTGCAATCTTTCTTCTAAAAAAGTTGGAAACTACGACAAAAACGCCTTCTTTTTTAAAAAAAATGTTATTTTTCTAACAAAAACGCCTTCTTTTTTGTTGAAATGCTTGACATTTTGAAGTATAATCAAATTGGACTAGTACGCAAAAAACTAGTTTTTTGAATATGCTTTTAAAAAATCTTAAAATATATATTTTAAAATCCATATATGAGAAAGGTGATCTTGTATGCTGAAAAAATTAATCCAAAGTGGGAAATGGAAATTAATAGCAAGCATTTTAACTGCAATAACTGTAGTTTCTGCAGTGGCAACTTTGTCAATTCAACTTGCTGTTGGCTTTTCAGGCAATCATAAAACAAATATCGATTCTCCTGTCATCTATGACGATGATTATTTTGATGATATGTTTAAAAAAGATGACACAGAAGATCATACAATTCCTTTAAATTGTTTAATTTTCCAAACCTATACTAGCGCAAATGCTCCAGATGGAAAAACAGCTGGTTTATGGTTGATTGGAATTGATTTTGACAAAATGGGCACAAGCCAATTAAATATTGCAAAATATTGTGATGAGCATGCCTTACTTGTGCCTGATCATATGTCTGAATATGATGCAGATGTTGTTGGTGTTGATTTGACACAGCGTAGCAAGGATTCTGCTAAATTTCAAGAACAACAGGCTTTTTATTCGCTTATAAAGGGTGTTTCTATTCCAGATACAGTTTTAGCAATTACGACTGGTTCATTTAATAGTATGAGTGGATTAGAGTATTTAAAAATTCCGTTTGTTGGAACATCTAGAGGCTCCTCTGGTAGAGGAATGAATTATACAATTCAGCAAATTCAAAACATTGGTGGAAGAACAACCCCAACTAGTGATAGCTTGGGTTCTATGTTTGGTAAGCCTTTCGAGTATACTCGTGCTACAAATACATCTTGGTCTCCAACAACTGAGTATTGGACAGATTATTGGTATGATTGGCGTTGGAATAGTGATAAGTCAGGTGGTACCTTCGGCTTTACTCCAAATACGAATTATGGAGATACGGATGCAACCCTTGAGGCCAATACTAATAAAAAATACACTAAGGTTTATGGAACTCGCTGGGTTGAGCTTTCAGATACAAAAATTGATGAAACTACAGGTGGAAATCAAGTAGTTGTTGAATCTCAAAGATTTAATTATTTAATACCTAGAAGCTTACAGCGTTTAATCATCACAGATGATACAGCAATTGGAAATAATGCTTTAACTGGCTGTACAGCTCGAATGATTGATATTTCTACCTTTAACGGTTCAGCACTTATTTTTGGTAATTATGCAATTTCAGAATGTGAGCATTTGACAAATGTTAAATTACCAACAAGAAGAAATGTTTCTTTTAGAAAAGGTACCTTTAATACTTGTCAAAAGCTAGAAAGTGTTATTTTACCTCCTGCGTTGACAGAAATTCCAGAGGGCTTTTTATATCAGGCAATCAACTTAAAGGCAGTAGTTATGCCTGCAAGTATTTCAAATATTGATGATGCAGCATTTAATGGCTGTACAAGTCTAGAAAAAATGCAGTTTTATAGTGGTAATTCAAGTGATGGTATTAAAATTGATTTAACTACTGATGCTGATTCCGGTGAGACTAAAATTGAAATTACAGGGCCTGTAACCCAGGCAGATTATGATTTTGAAATGCCAAGAGCGTTACAATATATTGGTGCTAATGCATTTAGAGATTGTCAGCATTTAGTTACAATCGACATTCCAGATGATGTAAAAACAATCGGGTATGGAGCTTTTGCTGGCTGTTATAATATCAATACGATGACCTTACCATTTATCGGTGCCCATCGTGGAAATTGTGGAGATATCGAGTCTGGTCATGATTGTGCGATGGACAATTTAGGTGGGTCTACAGATTATCATGGTTTATTTGGTTGGATTTTTGGTACAACAGGTGGAACAGAGAGATTTTATTCTGCATACCAAAGCTATGATGGAATAGAAGGTATATCCTTTGCTATTCCTAAAACGTTAGAAAATATTTATATTTGGGATGAAACAGTTGTTGAGCCTGGTGCTTTACAAAATTTACAATCCTTAATCAATTTAACTGTAAATGAACGGGTTGGCAACAATATAGCAGTAGGTGCTTTAAATGGATGTTCTAATTTAAAAAGCTTATCCATTTCTTCTATTGGAAATCATTTAGGAGATTTATTTAAGGGAGCTGAATTTGAAAATAGTGCTGTTACCAAAGGAGATTCACGTATTCCTATTAGCTTAGAAAATATTGCTATTACAAACCAAGCTACAATGAAAACAGGTTCCTTTGATAATTGTAGTAGAATTAAAAATGTAACCATTGGGAATAATACCCAGGTTATGGAAAGTGCTCTATTTTATAATAATGAAAGCTTAGAAACCTTAACAATTCCGTTTAATGGTTATGAGCGTGGAGAATTCTATAGACGCTGGTGGTGGTGGGGAGATAAGGCAATTAGAAACTCTGTTTCTTGGTTGTTTTCTCCTACAAATCATCCAAATACCTATTCCACAATTGCTGTAGGAAATTGGAGTGGTTATATTCGTTATATTCCAAATAAACTTACTAGATTAACTGTTACAGACGAAACTGAAATCGACACCTATGCATTTAGAAATATGAAATCCTTAGAAAGTATTTCTATTACGAATATTCCAAATTTGATTGATGAATATTCTTTTTATGGTTGTTCAGGCTTGCAGGAGGTACAGGTTCCTTATATTGGCTGCAATTTGAATCCTAATGGTGTTAGTGGGTATAACCATACCTTTGGTTGGATTTTTGGTTCATCTCAATATGCAGATGCTTATCCAGCCTTACAGCAGGGAAGAACCTATTATATTCCTGAAAAGCTTGCTAATGTTAAGATTGGTGCTTCAGGTAGAGAACAAGTGAATATGTCTAATAAGGTATTCGACCAAGCATTTATGAATTGTAAGAATATAGCAGATATTGACTTCTATGATGCCTTAATCAATGATTTAGGCAATTATGCTTTTGCAAATTGTTCTAATTTATCTCAGGTTCATTATCCAAAGGCTTCCTATACGAAGGTTGGCGATTATGCATTTTATAATTGCTCTAAGGTTTTGGCTATAGAGGATTTCACTCCATCTACTGTAAGAGAAATTGGAAATTATTCCTTTAATGGGTCTTCTGTAGGAAAGAAGAATCTATATTCATCTGATCCAAATGATGGTGAGCTTGTATTAGATAAATTTAGTTCTGTTGGTGATTATGCATTTGGAAATTGTTTACAAATTAGAAAGGTAGATTTGCCAGTAGGTTTAACTTCTATTGGTAATGGTTTATTTAGTGGATGTTCTTATTTAGAGGAGGTTATCATTGATAACAACCCTGTAGTTACTCCATATATGTTTGAAAATTGTACAAGCTTTACAGGCTTAGGCTTAGATTTAGGAACAATTGTAAATATCCCAGAGGGCTTATTTAGTGGTTGTGTGAATTTAAAACTAGAGGACGAGGGCGGACAACATCTAGAGATTGGTGATCAAACAATCAGCATTGGAAAATATGCGTTTAGAAATTGTAGTAGCTTAGGTCACTATGTATTACCTTCTACTCTAACTACGATAGAAGAAGGAGCCTTCCAAGGCTGTGTGGGAATGGATTATATGACAATTCCAAGAAGTACGACTGTAATTGATCCATATGGTTGGAATGGTTGTAATAATAATTTCTTCTTCTATGTATATGAACCAGAAGCAAATTGGCCTGAGGGTTGGGTAACTAATTGGAACTGTGATTATCCTGTGTATATTCTTGGTGAGGTTGCTGATGACATTTATACTTACCACTTTGATACAACAGAAAGAAAGTTTTATATTACTGGTTTAAAGCCTGATTCTACATTAAATGGAATAGTTACAATTCCAAATATGCATAATGGAATTCAAGTTATTGGTATTGATGAAACAATAGATGATTATGATGAAAATCCAGATCGTAAATCTATTAGTACACAAACAGGAATTACCAAGGTAATTATACCTAAGTCTATCACTCGAATTACAGGGTCTCCATTTGCAACAGGCTCTCGTGTAGATATTTATTTTGAATATACTAAATCAGAAATCAAAAAAATATATGATGATAGTTATGCAAATCTTGAAAAACAACAGGAACGCTGGATGAGAGAACAAGGCATTTTAGATGATCAATCTACTGAAGCCTATAATCATTGGCAAAGCTTACTTAGAAACTTAAAGGGCTGGATCCCAGCTGCTGAAAGTGCTGAGGATGGAGTTTGCTATGGTGAACAGGATTGGGTTTCTTATGGTATAGCTTATTATAAGGATTACTGGCAATATGGCACAGGAGTTACATACAATGTACCTTATTTGAATATTGCTACTTTCAAATATACCTTGAGTCAAAATGATAACCACTATACGAGTGGACCTATCTATCAAAATGTTGTTGTTATCCAAATGCCAGGAGAATTATACTCTAATGATGAAATGGGTGTAAACCGTGATTTACTTATCGTTGGTACGATTGGTGGAAATAGCGCCAGTGGTGCAATTGGTGGTAGACCTCTTTCTCCTGATGAAATGCTTAAATATACATATTACAATAATGTAAATGTAGGTACAGCTACAATTGAAGTAACAGTAGATGAAGAAAAGCTTTTATTATTCAATCGTTCTTGGACAGGAGATTTAGATAATTATCCAGGAGCTTATTTACATGCTTTATATTTGACTGGTAAAACAAATCTTCATTATACAATTCAAAAAAGTCAGCTTGTAGTTCGTTCTATCTCTGGTAGTATTGTTGAAAAGATTTATGATGGTAAGCCTTATTCCTATTCTAATTGGGTAAATAGTGAAATATCTGGCTTAGAAGCGTTTAGTGGAGCTACCTTCTCAGGTAGAGTGGAAACACGTTCTGAAAATGTTGGATTATATACAAATGTGTATGGTCTATATTGGGCATCTCCATGGCGCGTATATTTGAATGGCAGAAATATTACAGATAATTTTGATGTTACTATAGAATTTAGTGTCAATATTGTTCCTCAGGATGTAGAGCTTGTTTGGATTAGAACTGAGTATCCAGTAAATGGTGTATATCAGCCTGTAAATGTGGTTGGAACCTATAATTCAAATGGAAAGACAGTACCACTGGTTGAATACCCTTATATTGGTGGAAATATGAAGGTTTATGCAATTGCTAGAAATATTGCAACTCAAGAGTTAATTTCTCCAAACCTATGTCCTATAACAACAAGTCATAAGGATTCTTCTCGAGTAGGTATATATCCATATACTGATCCAGAAACTGCACCAATTTATGGAATATATGGCTATGTTTCTGGTTCAGCAGCTAGAAATTATAACTTGCTTGAAAAGCAACAGGATGGAACTTATAGTAAGCCAAAGCTTGTTTTAAATGCAACGACAACTCTTCAAGCTGTAGAAGCAGCATATAGAGTATGCAAGGGATTAATTACGATTTCAATTAATGAAACATATAAGATTCCACCTACTTCTGATTACTGGTCAAGAAGCTATGGCTTTTCTGGGTCTATCGGAAATATTAGTTATAGCCATGCAAGTATTGATGGATTAGGTGACAACTCTATCTTCTTAGGAAGTCTAAAAACAAGTAGTGATGCATTAGATGTTTATAATGCTGCTTTTGATTCTAGATTAAATAATCATACCTTTGAAGCAGCAGGTTCTTCCTTGATTACTTGGACGAACTTACTTCCAGGCGGACATTTTACAACCAATATTGGTAGTGGTCAAAATCGTATCCAGTTAGATTGGGATCCAAGTGCAGAACAGCCTTACTTAATTTTCAATCCAAATTTACGTATAGCTGATGAAGCTAAGTATTATGATGTTGTAGTTAATGCTCGTATTCAAATTTTATATAATGATTTTAATTTAACCTATTTCGTTGGTGTAGAAGATGATGAATATATGAATAAACGTAATCCAGATTATATCGTTTATCCACAAACCATCACTGAAAATACAGATGGAAATATGCGTGAATATGAATATATTCGCTATATGGTTGATGGAAAGAATTATAGATTGACAATAGAGGATTGGAATTCCTTTAGAAATTCTAATCCAGAATACCAAGTATTTTACTATAAGGATGATGGTACCTCCTATGATCAAGAAGGACCAATCTTTAAAGAAATTGGCGAATATGTTTATGCAGTACAGGTGAGCGGTAGACACTATAATACATTAAGAAAGAATATTCGTCTTCAAACTGTAAAAAGTAATGTTGAGGTTGCTTCTCTTTCTAAAGTATATGATAGAGATCCAGTTGATCCTCTTGGTACAGGTAAAATTCTTAAGGCTGGTGAAGATCAGCGTCTAGCAATGACCTTTACATATTTTGATGTTAATGGCAACCGTTTATCCTCTGCTCCTGCAAATGTGGGTACATATAGTGTCCAAATTTATGCTCCAGAGGGTGCATACTTTAATGAGTATAATCGTACGCATACATTTACGATTTCAAAAAGAAGAATAGATATCACTATTAGTGGTAATAAAACTTTTGACCAACAGGCTTATAGCTATACACCATTATCAGCAGATTTAGCACGACCAGATGACAATCCTGATATAGGATTGCTTCCTGGAGATGAGTTTGTTGGAACAATTCATACCTCCTCTTTTGAACCAGGAAGCTATTTTGTATCTAATACAGATACATTCACCTTTGTTTGGTCACCGGCATGGTCAATCATATATGATGTTGATAATTCTAATGTTTCTGATAATTATAACGTCGTAGTACGTGGAAAATATGATATTAACCCACTTATTTTTGAGTATACTGCAGAAGGATTTACTGGAGATTATGATGGTGAATTCCATACAGGAACGGTTGATGTTACTTATCCAGCACCTGGCGATTTTTATCCTGCTTTTTCAGCAGAATATGAGGTTAAATTTAGTGCGATTTCTTTATCAGAGGATTCTGCTGGCTGGTTAGATTCAGCTCCTGTCTTTTCTGATCCAGGAGAATATGAGCTTTATTATATGATCCGTGCTCAATATTTTAAAACAGTCATAGGTCACGTTAAGATTAAAATTAACTTTTTAAAGATTACTTATACTGATCCTGCTACCTTAGATACAGATGGTAGTGACCAGTATTGGACGGTTCAATATGATGGAAGAACCCATCTATACGAAATAGAGGTTATATCTCCAGAGTTTAGTGCAGTTGTATATTATAGTGTAAATGGTTCAAGCTATACAACTCAAGCTCCATTATTCCTAGATTATGGTTTACATCAGGTTTCTTATCGTATAGAGGCACCATATCATGAAACAGTAGGACCAATTAGTCGTACGGTTCGTCTGCTATATGATATTAATAACCCTAATGAGACAGAAGAAGATGGAAAGAGATTTGAGCTTGATGATTTCTATGCTAATTTCTTTCAAGGTGAATATGATGGATTACCACATTCTGTTGATGCTGACTTCTCTGATGCTTTCAAAGCTTTAAATCCAGATTTAAATACAAATATTTTATATTCAACAGATGGAACAAATTGGACTACTGAAAAGCCATATTTTACTGAGCTTGGTTCTTATTTAGTTACAGTGAAATTTATGGCTCAAGGCTATCGTGATGATTTCATTCAAGGTAATATTGAAATCACAGGTATGCAGCTTGATATTCAAACCCATCCTTATGAGACGGTATTTGATGGTAAATATCATATGATTACCTTATCATCAAATAAGGATCAAATTCGTTTTGATGATACAACTAAGACGTATTTTTATAAAAATTCCAAAATGGAAGAGGAAGTAGAACTTAAATTTTATTATACTACAAATCCAAATGTTGTAGGTAGTGGCTCTGGCTGGCTTCCTACTGTAGAAGTGATTGATGGCGAGGCTTATCAGCGTGGTTTAATCAACGTAGATAATTATGCTGTTTATGTTCGTATTGAGGCTGATAATTTTGAAACCTTAGTCATTCAAGAATTTACAAGATTGACAATTAAGAGATTAGATAATCCGGATATATCTATGGAAAGCCCTCAGCAGTTTGAATACTCTAGAGCACCATTAGATACTTCTAAGATTGTTATTGATACAGTCGCTGATGGAGCTAGAAGCTATTATTTCTATTCTGCATATTTCAATTCTAGTGGTGAAATGAAATATGATGAGCCTATGAATCGTATTATGCCTCCTGAGGAGCTTGGCTTATATTATGTAGAAGTAAGAGTAGCTTCTACGAAAAATTGTGGTCCAGCAACTGTATTTGGATTTGTTCAAATTGTTCCAAGACAGCTTGAGGTACATTATACAAATCCTCAGTATTATGATGGTACTTTGAAAGCTCCAAATGCGTATGTCCAAACAGGAACGAGTGATGTAATTCATATCATTAGTTCTATTATTGGTGATAAAGAGCCTATCGAGGTTGGATTATATTCATTTGAAGTTACGATGGTTGAAAATAATCCAAACTATGTTTTAAAGACAAATGTTATTGAAATGGAGATTAAGAAACGTAATATTTTGTTCACTTTAGAGGAGTCTCATTTACTTAAGGATAATGGTGCAACTCCTTGGACTCATGAGGATTCCTTATATTACGATACCTCAGCTCAGGTTGGAGACAATAGATGGTATTTGTTGGGTAATTTAAGTGGTCAAAGAACAGTTTATATTGACGGAACTCTACAAGAGGTTACATATTCTGGTCTTGCTCCTATGCATGCAATATATGCTGAATTAGAGACAAGTGAAGGAGTACGTGGATCTTATTTCCATTCTACAATCAGTAATGAATTTTATATCAATAGTGTCCTTGTAAAAGCCTTCGATATATATCAAATTGATGAACAGGGCTACTTCGTAAAAGATGAATTTGATATGCCAATTTCTGTAAAGGAATTTTATGATATAGATTATTATCTATTAGTTTCTTTACAAAATCCTGATATTGATTTATCTCAGCTTGAAATGATTGATGAATATTATTATGATGGTTCACAGCATTCTATTCAAATCATTATTCCACCATATCTAATTAATGGATATGCTGAATATGAAACCTTATCAGGCTATTATAGTACAATTCCACCTAGCTATGTAAATGTCGGTGATTATGAGATTAAATATAGAATAGGTGCAGAAGGCTATGAGGAAACCTATGGCAAGGCAATTTTAAAGATTAAGCCAGCGAAATTAAATATTGAAGTTGGTGAATTATATAAGCAAGGAGATTCAAAGAAAACTCCTCATAATATTTATGATGATACAGCTCATCTAAATGATTATACTATTACCAATGTAAGGACTAATCCCGCTCCTGTTGCAACACACAGAAGATATTATAGTGTGGATGAGTATAGTTATGCTGAAATTGAGGAGCTTTATAAGAATTTTGATGCGAAGAGCCCAATTTATTTAAATGCACTTACGCAAATTAAAGAAGCGGGCAAGTATTATTTAGTTGTTTATTTTGCTGCTGATTCTATGCGTTGGGATGAGTCCTATACGATTGTAGAAATTGAGCTTAAGCCTAGAGATATTTACTTAGAAATCCGCAGTAACAACAACTTTGTTAAGGTTTATGATGGAACTAAGATTTCAATTCCTTTAACGAATGCAACATTTGATAACACAAGAACTGCTACAACAGGTTTATGTACAAATCATTCCATCAACCAAACTACAGATAGAATGCGTTTATATACAGTTCAAACCAATAGTGCAGATGCTGGAGTTTATGATCTTTTGACACAATTTGAATTTGGTGCAATTGATATTAGACGTACTGATGGAACTATAGTAAATGGTAAAAACTATCATCCAGTAATTCATGGTGATTTCTATGTTGAAATTATGAAGGCTTACTTGCGCGAGGGCGATTTTACAGTAGAAGATTATACTGAAAAAATATATGATGGCTATCGTCATGAGCCAAATTATACTTGTGTTTCTGATGGTGAGTTGTTAATTACTTATTTTGAGATTGATCCAGAAAACCCTGATAACAAGACTGAGGTATTTGGAGATCAAAAGAATGCTGGTCATTATCTAATGCAGATTTCTGTTGCTGAGGGGAAGAACTATCATTCTTTACAAGATTCATATTATACGCGTGATGCAGATGGAAATCCTTACTTCCCTCTACCATTCTTAGATGCTGAGCTTCTATGTTTACCTAAGGAAGTAGAAGTCAATTGGGAGGATATGGAACAGACCTTCACTGGTGAAAATCTTGCTATTAAGGCTTGGATTTTAGATGAGGAAACTGACCATGATAATCCACAGCGTGTAGATTTAATCGCAAGCTATTGGGATAATCCTTCTTTAGATTGGATTCCTACTGTTATTAATCGAGGAACCTATCTATCCTTAGCTCAATTTGATACAACCTCTAGTCTAGGTAGAACCTATGATAGAAATTATACCTTATTAAATGATTTGAATTATTTTACAATTCTTCACTTAGTTCTTCAAATTCAATTGGGTGATGGAATTAATGCAAATAATGAAGATACAAATAATATCATATATTATAATACTCAGACTGCATGGCGTTCTGAATTATACAAGGAAGATACTTTAAATGCTTCAGAAATTGTAGCTAGAACTCCAGAGGAAAGAAGCTGGTTAGATACAATTAGCTTATCTTATCCAGGAAATGAATCCTTACCTGCTACAGTAGAAGCAGTAAATAATACTGTAGGAACGTATCGTGGAGAAAGATTTATCGTCAATTGTATGATAAAGAATAAGAATGGTGTAGATATAACCCAGTCTATTGCTTTTGAAATCATTGGTTCAGTGACGGTAATGCCACACGAGATTGATTTTACGACAAAGGATGTAACTCTTCCTTATAAGGAAAATAAGGGTACAAGTAGTGTTGTTGGTTATACCTTTGCTGAGTTAGGTATCTTAACTCTTAAAAATCCAAAGGAAGGTGCCACAATTACAAACTATGTTATCAATGGTGTTCCTTATGGATTAAATTTCCCAAATATATCTCAAGCAGGAGAATATGATATTTCCTTTGATATTATGGCTACAGGCTATGATGCTAAAAAAGGAAGTGCCCATGTTACAATAACACCATTCCCAGCCTATATGACATTTTCTAAGAGCTTGTCTAAGGTTTATGATGGTAGTAGCGTAGATGTTTCTGTTTTAGTCCAAGATAGTTCTTCTGGCTTTAATGGTGAGGTTTCTGATTTATTAATTTCATATGTCGAATTAGTAACCATTAATGGTACAGTTTATGAACAAGTCTTAGAAGAAGCACCAGTAAATGTTGGTAAATATAAGGTTCGAATATTATCTAGCAAGGATTTAGAGGAAGGTCAAAAGAATTATACAACACTTGATGTTACTCAAATCTTTGAAATCACGGCTAAGCCAATTAATTTAACTATTTCTCAGGATGTAGAATTGTTAGATGATGAACTACTAGGTAAGGCATGGTCAAGTGCTCAAGTTAGCTTGAATGCTGGTGATAATGCAGGCATTATGTCAGGTGATTTATTAAGATATCAATTCTCAACAGATATCTTTACAAGAGGCGTTTATAATGCAAGTCAAATGCTAAGAGTTGATGGTAAACAACAAGGATTACTTGATGCTACAAATACATCAACAATCACTGCAGATAATGGTAAGCAATTCTTAATTAGCTGGCAATTGGTGAAAACAAATGATAAGGGTCAGGTTTTAACTCAACAGGTTGTAGATCCAAGCTCTGATCCAAATGATCCAACCTATATTGAAATTCCACTGGATGTGTCCTTTAACTATTACATTAATTTGACATTTAAGCTTTTAGTTCACTATCCATATATTCCAGTGACAGTGAAAGCTGATCCAGATGTTGTAGATTATGATGGTCTACCTCATGTTGGTACAATTGAATTTAAGGATTATACAAGTGCTGATGCATCTATTTTCCGTTCTAAGGAATTCTTTGAAGATCCTCTAAACACAACTCAGCTTTATTCATTAAATAAAGATGCCTTAACAAATGCTTCAGATACTTGTAAAACAAGTATTAATGATATGGCCTTTACAGAGCCTGGAACATATACTGTATATTATAAGATTGATACCAAAGATAATACAGGTGCAAATAGCATAAAATTTGAGCCTGCAACAGGATCATATACGATAATCATTAATAAATTAAATCGTACTGTTACACAAAGTAAGTCTTTAAATAAGGAATACGATGGTGAAGCTGCTGGTGATTTCCATGCAACCACAGGATATCCAAGCGGTAGATATTATCCATATTTTTTAGTATCCTATGAGCATCCTGAAATTGAAGATTACTTTGTTGATGCTACTGGAAATAAACAAAATGTACTTGGAGCTTGGGATTGGTATAACATTTCCTATCATCAAGCAGGTCAAACCGCTGCTATTTCTGCAGAAACAGGTTGTATTCCTGCAGGGGTTTATATGTATTCTATTACCATTCCTGAGAGTGCTTATTATAAGGCTTCTACACTTCAAGGCAATTTTGTAATTTCTAAGATTAGAATTTATATTGAGGATAAGGATTTCCCAGTATTTTATGATTATGATGGCTTTGTAAAAACCTATAACGTAAAAGAAACAGATACCTTATCTAACCCTAATCAAGGCTATAGTGTAGGTATTAGAAAGGGTGATGATACTACTCTAACTCCTTTAGGAGCCTTAGGATTAACCTTTGATGCTACTTTAGTGACTAGATCCTATGCTACAGGAACCTATAAGGGTAGTGATACTTCATTATTGCTATACAATTATGCATTTAGTGTTCATGATTTAAATGGCAATGACGTATCAACAAATTACTTGATTGATTATTCTAAGGCAACAATGGAAATATCTCCAATTACAATGGAATATTTTGTTGAACATCCTGTTTATACCTATGATAATCAAGATCATGCCTTCTCTTACTTCATAACAAATCCAAGCAATAGTCGTTTAGTTACAGTAGAATGGTATAATGAGCAGACAAGTGAATGGTCACGAAATCCAATATTTTACCGAGATGTAGGAGAGCACACTGCAACTATACGTATGTTTGCAGACAATTATTATCCAGTTTATGATGTAACTCTTACAATGACAATCAAGCCTGCTGAAACCTATATAGAATATGTTTCTAACCTATCAAGGGTTTATGATGGTAGAGAGGTAACTGTTCCTGAAATTATTAAGACCAGCCGTGATATGGCTCATGAAGGAACAGATGTAAGACGATATACCTATAGATATTATCAATACGATGATTCAGGCAATTTAATTCCAGAGCCTATTTTCACTCAATATTATAATTCGCTTATCGAGGGTACAGAAAATGATAAGCTGGTTACAAATGGACATCGTCCGGTTGATGTAGGTAAATATCGTATGGAAATTGAAATTCCAGCAAGCCAAAATTTTGAGGCTGCAACCTATTCCGATGATTTTGTGATTTCTAGCTATATCACAGATGTGACATGGCAAAATCTAACCTTTACCTATGATGGTACAGCAAAAGCGCCTAAGGCTTATCTACAGCTTGTACCACATGATGCAACAAATGGAGTTATTAACATTGTCCTTGATGTAGAGGTTACTCCAAATGGCGTAAATGGGGATCCAAATCATATTAATAAGGGAACCTATACCGCTACAGCAAAATTAAATTATGGGTTAAGCCATCATAAGGCATATAACTATCAAATCAGTACAAAAACTGAATCTGTAACCTTTACTATCCAGCCTCGATCTGTACGTATTGAGCTCAATTATCCACAAAGCCTATATAAAGGTGATGTAGATTATTTAGCATACTACACGGGCTTAAATAAGAAGGAATTCTATCGTTTTAGTGCTTCTAATTTAGTTGATAGTCATACAATTCGTGATTATATTAAATTAAATTACAGTGGTCCAGGAGAGTATAATAAAGCATCAGATTTTGCTTGGATGGATGGTAATTTAAATACAGAAATCAAATCACCTAGAATTTATGATTTAAATAATGTTGATGTTACAGACAACTACTTGATTGGATATTCCTATTACTTTGTGTTAAATGAAAATATTACCGATGCTGCTGTAAGTATCACCAATTATGTAGGTGAATATGACGGAGCATGGCATTCAATTGAGGTTGATTTAATGGTAGATGACCCAGAGAATTTCTCTATTGAATACTGGGTATTAGGTCAAAGTAGCTCATGGTCTACTAGAAAGCCACAAAGAATGGATGTTGGTCAAGATCAAATTTCTGTACGTATAAAAAATACCTTAACCAATGAAACCGTATTTGAAAAGACGGCAGGAATTACAATTACACGTACTGAACCTGAGGTTCAATTCGATGATTTGAACTTACGTTTAGGCAAAATATATGATGGTGCTCCTATAGCAAATCCTGCGATTAGCTATAATGGTAGTCCAACAACAAGCTGTGTTTATACATATTATAAGATTAATTCAGATGGAAGTGCATCTAAGCTAAATTATAATCCAATTGATGCTGGAACATATCGTCTTGATGTTGAATTCCCTGCAAATCAAAATTACAACAGCGTTGTTCATTCCTTTGAACCATTTGAGATTACACCACGTACAATTACAGTTCATATTTCAAATCAAGCAAAGCAATTTGACAATCTATCATGGTTCTATACTGTAAAGGACGAGGAAGTAGAAAATCTTGTTAGAGGTCATACCTTAAGATTAACAGAATCCTCTAACAATGGTATATTAATGACAACCTCACCAATGGTTGGAACCTATACAACCTTAGGTGTTGAACCAGGCTTCCACTGGCAGAATAACTATTTAAGAGTTTATGATGCAGAGGGCAATGAGGTCAATGGTCCTACAAAGGAAAATTATGTTGTTAATTTACTTGCGAATGTAGAAATCGTTGAGCGTCAATTTGATGTGGATTTCAAGGATAAGGCAGTATTCTATACAGGCAATCCAATTTCTATGGCAGCCCGTATCAATGGTACAAAGAAGACAGATGGCTCAGTAGATCCATATGTCTATGCTGATTTTGAAAATGAGGTAATTACAGAATATGCCGTTTTATCTAATGGAAATTATACATTCTATCCTTTAGATGCAATTCAAAGAACTGCAATCGGTATTTATAATGTTCGTGTAAGAATCTCTGCACCAAATTATGAAACCTTAATTAAGGAGGCTAGATTGGTTATTGTTGATCCAGACAATCCAGTTTATCCACCTGGGCTAGATCCAAATAACCCAGACGATCCTGATAATCCTATTACAGATCCAACAGATCCAGATTATCCAGGACCAAATGATGCAGATAAGGCTCCGTATATTGAGTATGATCAAAACAAGGTATATGATGGCATTCCATTTGAAGATCCACTCTTTACTACAGATCCTAATGTAACAAATGATATTAAATATTATGAATGGGATTACTACATTCATAATATGGATAATTTAGATCCAAGTAAAGCAATGCCATCTAATCCTGTAGATGCAGGAAGATATGTCTTTGTTTTAAAAATTTCAGATGATGCGTTAGAGCATGCTGGTGAGGAATTTAAGCAAGCTATTAGAATTAATCCTCGACCAGTAACAGTAACTTGGGAAAATTTAACTCAAAAATACACAGGAGATGTGGATAATCCACTACTCCCTAATGCATATTATCTTGATATTAGTGGTAATAGAGTAAATGCAGATATTCAACCAGCAACTGGCTACATTAATCAAGGAAAATGGGATGTAATAGCAACTACATCTGATCCAAATTATGTAATTACAAATATGGCTGAAGACTTTGTTATCACTCAAAATGTAATTAAGGATATTGTATTATTACCACCAGATGAGGACTACGAAGCAGGAAATCCAATCGTCTTAGAGGATACGGAAGGAAATAAGTACATTCGTAAAAAAGATGCTGAGGATAATCCTGACCTAGTAGATGATCCATATCATACTTATCTAATAGATGATCAAGGTGAATTATGGAAATATGATGATACAATTCCAGGTTGGGTACCAGCTGATTTACCATATACTATGGATATTGACGATAGTAAGGTAGATGAGGATGGGAAGCATGAAATTGAGGTTAAAATAAAGCTTAAGAATCCTGGCGATGATTCTTGGGAGAACAATGGAACTGACGATATCATTCAAACCTTCCCAATCAATCCAAAGAATTTACCAAATGAAGACTATGATTTAGTATTCAAATATGAAGAAATTTGGATTCATACAGGAACCCCAATCGAACCTCCTGTTACAGTATATTTGCGAGAGCTTGCAACAAATATTTTAACAGAGTTAGATCCAAAGCATTATGATATAGAATATCAAAACAATATTGATGTAACAACAGAAGATAGCAAGGCTGAAATTTTGATTAGTAGTAAAGCAAATGATATCTATTATTTTGCTCCAACTACTCAATATTTTACAATTGTAGCTTCTAAACCAGATGTATTGGAATTGAAGGATGATGCATTAATTCAATTCATTACTGCTAATTATGAAGAAGGCGCTACGACTTTTGTAGAAGATGGCTCTGTTGTACATTTAGCAGCAGGTGAAGATGGATTATATTTAGGACATCTCCACCAAGACACACCTATTAGTGAAATCATAGCACAATTTAAAAATGATCCAGAAAAACTTATCGTATTAGATCATCAAGGAAATGAAATTGAAAAAGATTCATATTCAATTTTGGCATTTGGTTCAGGCTTCTCTGTTTCCTTACTTGACGATGATGGTCAAATTATAGATACAGTACAAGGCATTTTATATGGTGATTTAAATAGTGATGGTTACATTTCAGATGCAGACATACCTGAGGCGCAATTCTTTGTTTCAGAAGGTATGACATTTACAGATGTAGAAGCATACTATTATTTTAGTGGTGTTACAAATAGAGAAATAGGATTCTTCTCAGATGCAACAATTGTAGAACTTCAAGGCTACGTTACTTACATTTCTGAGGATCCTACAGTTGATTTCAATACATTTGATGGAACTTATCCAGCAACTTATGGTGGGGCATCTGAAATAGATGCTCCAGCAGAGTAGGCTGATAGAAAGAGGTATAAATATGAAAAAATTTAGAAAATTAAAAATAGGACTACTCCTGGTTTTGATGAGTCTTACTGTCTTAGTTACATTTGGGAGTCTTCGTGTTCGGGCGGCTGTAACTACTGATACAGTGACCTTCCATTATGATGTTTATACAAAAGAAACATGGCAGAAGTATCAAAATGCATTAAATAATCCAGTTGAGTTTATAGTTGATTCTGGGTTGAAAGTAAGTGATGCATATGATGTGGATACCCTTATTGAAGCATGGCAAGGATACGAAAGTAATCCAAGTAATCCAGATTATTCATTGATTGATAATCTTGGTACTGATTTTTATTTATCTACCAGTTTAAACCAATCTGGTGGAGATTATGTTATTTCAGGGACAGGAAAAAATAAGAAATATTCACTTGCTGCTGGGGCTCAGCTTTATTCGTTTGAAACAAATAACGAATTTTATAGCTTTTTAAAAAATTATTTCCCACCAAAGGATATATCAGATGAGTCTTTTTATCCAAAAATTACTCAAGCAGTTCCAGGAGATGAAATAGTAGTATCTATCACTGCTACTGCTCAAAATAATCCTACAATTCGTCAGGCAGTTGTAGTTTTGGACTTAGCAAAATATGCTCAAGGTGGAGTGAGTGGAATTACAAGATATGTGAATGAGGAACTTAAAGCTGCCAGCTATACGATGAGTGGTGCTGATCAAACAAATATTGGTAGAAATATTGGTTGGACTTCTCCGGGAACGAGAACTAGCACGCCTTCACCAGCATTTGTTGGTGCATTAGGATTTACTATTGCTTCAACTGTTTCTGGAAGTATGAGTATTGAGTTTTTCAAAGATGGTAAAGTAAGTGATCAAGCGATAGCTAATACAGCATTTACTGATGGATTAAGTACTTCAACTGCAGTAACTTATAAAACCGCTCCTAATCAATTTAAAGAAGATCCATGTGTTATTACAGTTGCTGGTTTATCAGATAATGTAGGTCTTACAGATATTACAGTTGAAAATAAGTCATGTATAACAGCAACTAGTAATGTTACAGTAAATGGTGACTCTACTGTACAATATAAGGGTAGTGAGATTAGTGATGGAACAGCTAATGTTACAGTAACAGTTCAAGATAGTGGTAAGCTTAATTCAGCTTCACAAGTTCGTTATGGTACATCACTTACGTCATTAAATTCAACTGCTACAGTGAGTGGAAATTCATTTTCAGTTGATATGAGTAGTGTATCTCCTGGACAAAGCTTATATGCTACTTTCCAAGTCATTTCATCCTCTGGTAATAAAACGAAATGGTATGCAGTTGAGTTACCAAAGGCTAAAGATAAGAATGCAGATTTAGATAATCTGGCCGTTAGTGGTTCTGCAGGTGGTGCAAATGCTACTTTGAGTCCATCATTTTCTTCTGGGACAGTAGGCTATACAGTTTATGTGCCAAAGGGAACATCAAATTTGTCATTTACACCTGTGGCAACAGGAACAGGAAAAACGATTAAAGTTTCTTATCCTGCAACCTCAGCAGGTACTACGATTGCTTCAGGATCTTCTTATAGCATTCCTAGTACTTGGACAAATGGACAACAGGTTAAATTTACAGTTACAGCTCAAGATGGTGTAACAACAAAGGATTATACCTGTACATTATCTGAGGTAAATTTAAAACCAACACGTGTTGATGTGAATGGGGGAACAGGTTCTTCATTTACATCAAATGATAGTGATGCAGATGGTGATGATCACTTTACAATTAATAATTTACCATTTGCATCTAAGCAGTATACACTGCGCGTTAATTTCCCTGACACTTCTATAATTAGTAAGGTTGAGGCTTTCCAAGGAAGTGTTGCTTCTACACAGAATATATTAGGTGGAAATTGTACATTTAATATTAGTGATGGAGGCTCTAAGGGAGCAATTACAGATACAATTCGTTTAGTAGTAACCTCTAAAAGTGGCCTTACTCAAACCTTCTATATTGATGTGAATCGTTTAGCTGCAAATACTGATACCTCCTTAGGTAGTGTTTCTATTACGGCTAATAAAGGTGTTAATGATACGATTTGTAATAGTGTATCTGGTCCAAATTTAAATATTACATATCCAGGTGGGGCTGCTGCTTTACCAATCACGTATACTAAATTTGATGTTGCAGCAACTGCTGGAAACAGCTTATCCACTGTTCAAATTAAAATTAATAATAACGTAGCTACAACTTATACATTTAGTGGTGTAAATGCAGTAAATGTACCTGTTTCAATTGTTGTTACAGCAGAAGATGGTTCAACAGCTACCTATAGTGGAACCGTTAGTAGAGCAGGAGCAGATGCAAATCGAGATTTTACAGTAACTGATTTAACCTATACCTATGATAATGGCACGGGTGCTACATTAAATGGTACATATACATTAGCAGAGCTTGCTGGAAGTACAGCTACTTTAAGTAATGCATCTAATCCATTGCCTTATTTAACTAAGTCTGTAAGTTTTAAGGTTGTACCAACATCATCTACAACGAAGGCTTATATTGACGGTGTAGATAAGACAAATCAGCTAGTGACTGTACCAATCTCTAATTCTGCAACCTTACAAGGTACAAGAATAAGAGTTTTAATTAAATCAGAGGCTGATGAGATTACTCGTCCAGGAAATACTACATCTGGTGGTGATGAAAACTGGATTGAAATTAAGTGTGATAAGCCAGATGGAACAAGAGTGATTGATAATTTGGTTCTTAATCATTCTACCTCCTCAGCTCAAATTTCTAATTCAACGAATTCAAGCCAGTCTGGAAAAACATATTCCTTTGTATTGAAGGAAAGTACAGTCGGCGCTCGGTATAAATTAGGATTAACATGGAGTAGTTCTACTACAAAAGCGTACGTGTCTAAGACAAATTCTAGTAGTATTATGGTGGCTGCAAATGAATATAGTCAAAATAGTCTATGGGATATTGGTCAAAAGGTATATATTTATTTACAATCTCAAGATGGAAATTATGACACCTACATCGTTGATACATCCTTTGAGGATGAACGTTCTAAAGAAAATGGTATTGCAGATGTAGTATTTATGAATGGCTCTACATCTATTCCATTTAACTTTGTAGAAACAACGACAACCTATCCTACATCTGGAACAGTACGTTTACCATATTCAGTAACAAGCTTAGATGTAGAGGTTACTGTAAAGAATGCAAAGGAGACCTTAGGTGCAGGCTCTGGATTTATTTCAGGTGTACCTGATTCAACGCTTAAGGTAAAACAAACTGTGAATTTATCTGCAGGACAGAATGTATTTAAGGTACAAGGTGTTGCAGAAAATGGACAGGTAGGACAAGTGTATACCTTTACTGTAGTAAGAGATACTGCAGGTACTCAAAAGACAATTGAAAGTTTAATTATTAATAATGTAAATACTACAGATTCTAGCCAAATAGGAGTACATTTTGACTCTGTATTTAATAAAAATGATAACGCATTTTCATTCTACTTACCTAGAGGTACAGCATTCCTAGATGTCGCTTTAACGGTTTCTCCAGGAGCTACCTTTACAATTACACCAAGCAAGGGTTCAAATATGACTACCTCACCTTTTACATGCTCAATTGGTGATGGAGAAGTTGTTGAGTTAATGGTGAATGTAAAATCTGAACAAGAAACTGTTGATGGGTCAGGTTCAGGGAAGAATTACAAGATTCGTATTTATTGTGCAGATACAGATAATAAATTAGATAATATTAATTTTTATGAAACAGATGATAACTACACAGATATCCTAGATACTTCTGGATCTACCTTTATCTTTGATCCAAATCTAGATTCTACAGCAGGAGTACAAACCTTTACAGTACCATTCCCTGTAAAAAGTGCATTCTTACTTCCTCGTAAGGGTGGATTTAATGGTACAGTAGCGTTTGATTCTGCAACCTTAGCAAATTTATCTGATGGTTATACTAAGCAATTCCCTAATCCACAAAATTATACAATTCAAGTTAAGGTTGTTTCTGAATTAGGAAAATTGGCATCTGGAGATTCAAAGATTACAGATAAGACAAGAACCTATTCTATAAGAATTAATAGACAAACAGGTTCAAATAATGCTTACCTTTCATCTTTAGAAATATATATTGATGGGATAAAGCAAAATTATAGTATTGGTGGAGTAGCTCAAAACTTTGCTAAAGAAAATGTTGGACCTTATATGGTTGAAAATGTGAAATCAACTACAGGACAAGCAAATATTTTGGCTGTACCTGAAGATTCTAAGGCTAAGCTATCTGGCGATATCGATATTCAAACAGTATCTTTAGGAGCATCCACAAATACGCAAACGTATAGAATAACAGTTACTGCAGAAGATGAGAAGACGACAAGAACGTATTCTATTCAAATTTGGACCACGAGAGCTAATCCAGATACGGATAAGTCTTTAAACTCTATTCGTGCTTATTCCTCAACCTCTGCAACAAATAAGCTTTCTCCAACGTTTGCTCAAAATACACATGCCTATACAGTACATTTATCTTCATTAGAAGATGCTGCAATTCTAGATTTTGTTAAAAACAGTGAAAATTCAACACTATATATTGAATCAGGATCTGATAATGAAACAGTAACTGCTAAAACATATCAAAAAACTATTCCAGTTGCTCCAGATTCAACAGTTGTTTATACGGTTTATTTAACAGCTCAAGATGGAACAAGTACTAAAGACGAAAACAATGAATATACGATCACGATCACAAGAGATCCTGCTGATACGAATGCTACTTTGAAAGAATTTACAATCAATGGTAAGACAGTAACAGGCTTTAAACCAGGAGATAATGGTGGTCAATACGAAGTATATATTGGTGATGTTAAGGATGTATATTTTGATGGTGTACCTACAAATGAAACTACAACAATTACTACAAATCCTGCAACTTCAGATTCTAGATATACATTAAATATTGGAAGTAACATTTTGACTGTAATAACAACAGCTCAAGATGGAAAAACCACTTGTAAATATGATGTTAATGTTATTAAGGATGCTCCAAAGACATTAGATGATTTATTTGTTGTTGTCACTGAGGGTGGAGTAGAAGTGAATAAATTAAATCCACTTTTCTCTCCTGAAATTTATTCTGGATATAAGGTGAATTTAGCCTTTGATCAGGATAGTGCAATTTTTAGATATAATACAATGTATACTAAAAATACAGTAACAATCGTCGAACCTACAGGTAATGTATTATCTAGTCCTTCTAATGCCTTTAATGTAACTGGCATTCCAGTTGGGACATCTACTTATAAGGTTAGAATCACTACAGAATCTGGTGCCTCTGCAGATTATTCAATTGCAATAACAAGAGATGCAGGTAGTGATGACAATTCAATTATTGTATACGAGTATTATCAATCTCCTTCTGATGTTAATTTAACCAATTTAGCTGTTACTTCTACAGAGACAAATTATAAATATGTTGTAAGTAGAGATACAATATTATTTAATCCAGAAATTACAGTTTCAGAAAATGCAACTATTGAAATGCCTACAGATTTAACCTTACTTCCAGGGCGTGCTAATATTAAGCGTGTTACGGTTGTAAGTCAAACAGGCAAGAAGAAGGTTTATACATTTACAGTTTATCCAGCCGATACTGATTTTGATATTGATGATGTTAATGCTTTAGTTTTAGCTGGTGGTGCTGATGTATTAGATGTAGATGGTACAAGCTTTATTGATTATGAAAATAATCACTTATCTATCACTGTTGCAAATAGTGTGTCTCAAACCTATCTAGAAGTATTAGGTGGTGGAGCAAATTCAACTATTTATGTTAATGGTGCAAAGTATTCTAATCAAATAGTAACACTTAAGGATGGTACAAATAACTTTGTAATTTATATTAAGAGTGAATATGGTGAACTTGATCCAACTGCTACAAATGCTCAGTCAGCTTCTGTAACAGTTACGATTATCCGTAATGCAAAAAGTTCAGATTCCACCTTAAAGGAATTAACTGTTATTTATGTAGATGGAACTGGTCAACCAAAAACAGTAAGCCATCAAAGTTTACCTGGAAATTCTCCTCTTGTAATTGAGGAATTAGGTGATTCAGTTTCTTCAATTAACATTGTTGCAGTACCTAATGATCCAACAGCTAAAGTAAACGGAGCTGGAAATCAAACCTTAGGTAGTGCAAATGAAAATAACTTCTATTATACAATAACAGTCACTGCAGAGGATGGAAGTACGACAAATTATCCAGTTAATTTATCAAGAGGCAAGCTTGATTTATCAGCTGATAAGTCATTAACCTATATTGAAGTTTCTGATGGTACTGGTCAAACGCATTTAGGGGCAAACGACTTTGATGTTTCCAAGACAACCTATGGTACTTATCATATTCCATTTAGTGCTCAAAACTATACCATTACAGTAGTTAAGCCAGGATATTCTCCATCAATTGTTTTAATTGACAATCAAACAGTTACAAGTGGAACAAAAACAACTACAATTCTTGATTCTGATCGCGGAAAAACGAAGACAGTAACTGTTCAAGTTCAAGCTGAAAACGGAGCTCCGGGTGATGTTTATACGATTGAGTTAGAATTTGATGCTCCATCTGATAATGCTAAATTATCTGATTTAACTGCAGATGGTGTTACAGTTCCAGGCTTTTCACCAGAGGATGAAGGTGGTACATATACTTTAGCAACTAGACCATATGATACTACATCTGTAACAATTGGGTATACCTCTGCTGATAGTAAGGCAACTGTTGTTGGTGATTTAGGCGTTCAGCTATTAAATGAGGGTATGAATACATTTGTTATCGTTGTTACTTCTGAAAGTGGTACAGCTTATACCTATCGTATTACAGTTCAAAGAGATTATCCAAATCCTTATTTAACTAATCTTGAAGCCTCAGGTGAAAAATTATTAGATACTAATTATAAGAATACAACCTTTGATAAGGATGTTTATGAATATACTACAATTGTTACTTATATGACTCTACATGCAACAATTAATGCATCAGTAGATAATGAAAACCATATTGTAACTTGTAGCAATTCAACAGCCATAACGACTACAGGCTTATTAAGAAGCTTTAATGTTGATTTAGTTGAGGGATTGAATCGTTTTACAATCGCGGTAACCTCTGTTGATGGCAAAACTACAGAATATGTTTTAACAATTAAACGTCGTGGAGAATCCTCAACAAATACAGATGTTTCTGCAATTGATATTCCTCAAATTCCAGTATTCAAAACAGAATATAATAACGACATTAGAGAATATAGCTATAAGGTGCCTAATGGTATTCAAATTTTAGATGTTATTGTAACACCTGAAAAATTACCAGATGCAGATGGTGATGGTGCAACTTATCAGGTTATTAATGCAAGAGATCCTCGTTTCCCAGATGAGAGTGATGTTTATTTAAGAGTTGGTATGAATACAGTAGTAGTACTTGTTTATGCTGAGGATCAAGTATCAACTCGTGCAATTGTAGTAAATGTTGAGCGTGAAGCAATGTCCTATACAATTGATGAGAATGCTTATAACTATACAATGACAACTCTAAATGAGGAGAAAAAGATCTATGAAATTGATTTAGTAGATAAGAGAGCATCTGCAATTGAAGATTTTGCAAAATATATCGTATTTGATTCTGAACAATATGATTCCTCAAATTCCTACAATAAGAAACCAGAAATTACTGTTTTATCAGATATTAGTGATGAAAATTGTAGAGAGGTTGTTGTAAGAATATTTGATGGTTCAGATGAAGAATATGTAACATTTAAATTAAAATCTACTGCATTAAATTCAGGATTTTCTATACCAGAACTTCTGCAACAAATTATGCCATGGATTTTAATTGCTATTGCAATCATAATTTTAATCATTATCTTAATTTGTGTTAATCGTGATAAATATGGTGCAATCAATAAAAAAAGAAAGAAAGAATTAGATTAAAAGTGAGGATGAAAATATGAAACTTGAACAAGCACTTGCTATTATAATTCCATGTGTTGTAGTCATTGCTTTATTGATTGCTATAATAGCTTACCGCTATAATCACAGAAAGCAAACTAGAGCTAGTCAATATATGGATAATGAATGCTTAATTTACAATAAAAAAGGATTAGAAAAATATTTAGAAAAGAAAATAAAGAAATTTTCTAATCCTACCGTTTTGGTAGTTGAAATGCGCAATTTAAGCTACCTGTATATGAACTATCCTAGAAGAAGTAGATTGATGTATGAAATTACAGAATGCTTACTTAAGGGCTTAAATAAATATGAAATGATTAGTCGAATCGAATTTGATAAGTTCTTCTTAATTCTTGATAATAAGGCAAAAGAAGATATTCGTGCGATGTGCCAAAGTATGGAACGTCGTTTGGTTGAAATGCCAATTGATGGCTTTGGGGAATATGATTTCTATTTAAATTTTGGTATTTACGAAAATGCTCCTTTAGATGACCCAGAGATTATTTATGTATCTTCTGTAATCACATCCTTTTCTAAAATGGTTGAAAATAACTTATATTATTATACAGATGATGTAAGAGCAATTTTTGAAAAGTTAAAGAAGATTAATGCTGAAAAACAACCTGATTTTGAACAAAATAAATTTGTTCCATATATTCAGCCTAATGTTGATTTAAGAACGGGTAAGGTTGTTGGTGGTGAAATTCTTTGCCGTTGGGAGGATGAAGAGACTGGCTTTAAATTTAATCCAGGTGACTTTATTCCTTTATTTGAACAAACTGGCTTTATTCGTTATATTGATGATTTGATGCTAAAATCAGCATGTGAGCTTGCTCAAAGAATGATTCAACGAGGAAGAAGTGATATTATCATTTCTGTTAACGTATCAAAGGTTCAATTTATGACACCAAACTTTGAAAATAGAGTAATGGAAACTGTTCAATCTTATCAAATCAATCCAAAGAATATCAGTCTTGAAATTGCTGAAAATACATTGATGGAAAACTATGAATATATTTCTAAAATTATCATGCGTTTACGTCAGTTTGGCTTTACTGTTGCGATGGATGATTTTGGTAAGGAATTATCCTCAATGGAATCTTTAACAACAAGCTCCTTTGAATATGTAAAGCTTGATATGCTATTCTTTAAAAATAAGCTTGCAACAGAAAAGGATCGTGTCGTTGTTAAAAATATCTTACGTATGCTTTTAAACCTAAATTATAAGCTAATTTGTGAGGGTGTATCCGATGAAAAAACATTAACAGAGCTTGCTCAAATTTGTCGTGATGTTATTGTCCAGGGCTATGTTATTTCTGAACCAATTCCACTTCCTATGTTTGATCCATTTGCTGATCGAGTATTCAACTTCAATTTACCTGAATTTGAAGAAGAGGAAGAGGAGGAAAAAACTCCTAAGAAAAAGAAATCTAAGGATGAGGGTAAGGATGCATCAGTTGATGTTAATGTGGATGCAAATCTTGGAACTCCAAATGGTGGTACCTCAATCAACATTTCTGGTTTAGGTGGAACTACTGTTGTACCTGAACAAAATAAGGAAATGGAAGAAATGCGCCGTCAAATGGAAGAAATGCGCCGTCAATTCCAGTCTACTCTTGAAGAACAAAAACGTCAGGCTCATGAGGATGAAATGAAGCGTATGCGTGATGAAATGGCTAGAATGCAAAATCAGCCAAAGGAAAAAGATCATTCTTCTGAATATGATGCATTACGTCTTGAAATTGAACGTCTTAAGGCTAGTCAAAATACATCTACTAACACGTATATTCAAAGAGAATATAGAGATAGAAACTACTATGATTATGAGGATGAAATCTCACGCTTACGTAGAGAGGTTAGTGATTTAAGATATGCTGATCGTGGTCGTGATCGTTATTTCGTAAGAGATACACGTGATAGAGACTATGAACTCCTTCAAAAGCAGATTGATGATTTAAAGGAAAATCAAAGAAATCAGCCTGTATTTAATATCGATGAGCTTGTTGAACGTTTAACAAAGCGTCAGGATGATTCTAGATATAGAATTGAAAAGGCTGAGGCTGAAGCAAAATCCTTAAGAGAACGTCTTGAACAAGAACGTAAAGAGCGTGAAGACTTAGAAGCATTAATCAATGAGCTAAAGCTTAAGCAAATTGAGGATGAACAAGAAGAAACTGTTGTCGTTGATGCTCAAGAACAAATTAGAGAACAAGAAGAAGCAGACCGTAATCTTAATCTTGATATTTCAACATTATCTAGAACAGATGTTGCAGATGATGAAGAAGATGAAGATGACGAGGAGGAAATGGAACATCTTGTTAAGCCAAAGCTTTCTTTAGAAGAGTTAGAGGCTATCATTCAATCCTATCGTGATAAATATCAGGATGAATGGAGTACATATGCTAAGGATGAGCTAAGAGATGGTTATTATGAAATCATTGATGGATTAAATTACTATAGACGTACTAGAAGAACCTTCCTTGATCGAATCAAAAAGGCTTCTCCAGAATTAAAGCAGGTATTTAATATTGTCAAAAATGAAATTATGAAATACTCAAATGTTTCAAATAAGCTAACGAATTTCTATGATAGCTTCTATATTGGAAGAAAATTAGTATGTAAGCTATCCTTAACCTCTAAGAAGCTTAAAGTATATTTAGCTATGGATCCATCTAAATATCCAGAACGTCAATTTCCACATAGAGATGTTTCTGATAAAAAGGCACATGTAAGAACGCCATATTATACAATGGTTCGTTCACAGCTTTCTGTTCGAAGAATCAATAAGGTTATTGATGATTTGATGGAAGAGCATAAGAGTGTTGTTAACTCTAATTATAAATCTGTGGATTATGCGAATAAGTTTAAGTATATTAAAGCAGAAAAACAATAAAAATCAAAAGACTATCGTTTAAGATAGTCTTAGATTTCAAGTAAAAGAGAAAATTCTCTTTTATTTGGAACCTAAGATTATTAAGAAGAGGAAGAGAAAAAGTGAAAAAAATCATATCGGTCTTTCTTCTTGTTGTGTTTTTTTTATCACTTTCTAGTTGTAAAAAAACAAAAGAAGAAAAGCTTTTATCTTTAGAATTGAATACTCCTAAAGAAATTACCACTTATGTAGGTTTAGCCTATATTCCTACTGGAATCACGGTTTATGCCGTTTATGAGACGAATAAGGAAGATGTAACTAAGGAAGCCACTTTTTCTTCAATCGATACGATGAGCTTAGGAATAAAACAGGTATTTGTATCTTATTTAGGCTTACAAGTAGATTACCAAGTAGAAGTAATTTCTAAGCCCCATCAACCAAGCTATTCCTTAGTTATAACCCATGAGCCTTATAAAACTACCTATTATGTAAATGAGGCTTTTGAGAGTAATGGTTTAGAATTGGCATTTCTAGAGGATAATGCTTATCAAAGAAGCATCAGTCTTTTAGAATGTGAAATCAGCTTATCCTTTAATGGAATTACAAAGGATAAATTAGATGAGGCTGGATTATATCGTATTATTATTACATATCGATATAATCAAACTACTTATGTTGCTAATCAATATATTGAAGTCCTTCATGATTTGAATTCTACTACAAATGATAAATTGGTTGTAGATAAGGAAAAGTCTAAGCTTACCTACTATTTAAATGAGCCATTTGAAAAGGAACAAATCTATGTCAGTATCAAGGATACAATTACGAATACAAATGTGCCAATTCAAAGTACATTATGTAGCTTTAGTCTGTTTTATAATGCTATACCAGTAGAAGAATTTACTGAGACAGGAACCTATGTGCTATTGATTCAATATGAAAATATTGAATGTGAGGCTTTGATAGAGGTTTTGTATAGAGTGATCCAAAAGGAATTAGAGCTATCTATTGATGATGCAATCCTAAAATTTTCTGTTGGAGAGGCATTTAGTTCCCAAGGATTAGTTATATATTATTGTGAGGATGGAATTAGAAAAAGAGTTGTAAATCGATTGTCTTGTAACTTCACATTTTATTTAAATGGAATTTTAAAAGAACAATTTGATGAGCCAGGTACGTATTCTGTTGTTGTTGAATTTGAAGGAATAACAGAAGGATATAAAATCGCAGTGCTAGATTAGAAAAAATGAACGAGGAGTGATATTTATGAAAAAAATTTTTAAATTCATATTTATAACATTTTTCGCTACGGTTTTCCTCCTAAGCGGATACAATTTCATTCTTTCTAATTTAGATCAAGCCTCTTCTTTAGATACTAAAACCTCATCTACAGCCCCTACTAAGCTAGCTAGTAGTACCTCTATGACTGCACATATGCCGTCTTTAGTTAAGGCAACTGCTTTAGTTGGTGATACTGCTGATGATTTAACTGAGGATGAGGAATTATTTAATGAAACCTTAACGGCTAGTGATGCTACAGCAACTACTCCTGGTCTATTTAATACCTTTTCTTTTAAACAAACTATGCCTTATCGAGTTACATGGTATAGATTAGTGGTTGATTTTACAAAAAAAGAAGAAATCCAATCTATAACACCAACAATAGACTACACTCCAACTTCTGTTTCTGCTGGAACGCCTACATTCGATTTAAAAGAAAATGGATATGTTGATTTGCCCATTCCTGATGGAGTAAAGAAAATAAATATAACTTTATCTTTAAAGTTATCAACATCATTGATTCCAGAAGTATACTATATTACAATAAATCATAACACAAGCAAAAGTGATGATGCCACAATAAAGTCAGATAGTTTACAAATTGTTTCTAATGAGGGATTACTTCTTTGTGATTCCTTTGCTGGAAATACTCTTACCATAAAAGAAGACTTGCCTTATAATACAACAGGCTTTAGTATTACTGCTGAGCCAAATTATAAATATGCAACTATAGACTATAAAATTAATAATATCAATCAATCTTCAATTTCTTTTTCGTATGGCGAGGTTATCGATATTAATAGTAACCTTTTTAAAGAATTGACATATAAGGTAGATATTATTGTTACTTCAGAAAGTAATAAAACAAAAACGTATACAGGAACAATTAAGAAGGCTGCTGCGGATGATACAGAAACCTTTACCTTTGGTACAGCAACGGCTTATTATTATGATGAGACTGGTGCTGTACAAGAAAAAACATTAGATTTTTCTAAGCTTGAAACAGAGAAAAATGAAGATTCAGATATGGTAGAAGAAAGTAAGCCTACTGTAGATGTTTATGGTACAGATAGTGCCCACCTACTCCCTTTTTCTACCTATCAAATTAAATTTAAAATTAAACCTGATTCCTCATCTGCTAAAGTATATATAGATGCAGAAGAAGCTTTAATCGATGAAGATGGTTTTTATGAATTTACCTATGATGTAAATTTTTCTCTTACTAAAAGAAGTGAAAGAAAAAGACTTTTAATTAAAACTCAAAAATTCCAGCTCCTACGTCCTGGCAGTAAAACCTCTGGTGGTGGTGAGTATTACCTATATTTTAGTACTGCAGACCCAGATAAGGAAAGAACATTAAATAAGGTTTCAGCAGTTCATATCGAAAATCAAGGCGTACTTTCAGAGCTTACCAGCCTAGAAACTGTTGGTGTTGGTCTAGATAAGGTTAAAAATTCTTTTGAAATTAAAAAAAGCTTAGCTGGTACACCTGAAGCACCAGGAAGTTATTTTAAGCTTTCTTTAGATTGGAAATCAGGATATACAAAGGCATATGTATCTAAAACTGAAGCAAATGAAATCGTCAATTCAGATGCAAATTTATATCGTGAGGATACAATATGGACTATTGGAGATACTCTGTTTATTTATTTAAAATCACAAGATGGTGAATTTAGTGAATATATAGTAGAAACTAAAGCTGCTGATGAACGTTCTACAGAAAATGGTATTGAAAATGTTGTTTTCCAATATGGAAATACAACAATTCCTCTTTCATTTACTATAGAAGAGGAAACCTATGATAAGATTGTGCTTCCTTATATTGCAGATAAAATAAAGGCTACAATTACATTAAAGGATAAAAAAGAGACACTATTTGATGGTGATGGCTTTATTTATGGAACACCTACAAATTGTATAGTTGAAATAGATATCGACCTATCTGCTGGAGAGGTTAAAGAAGTAAAACTCCAAGGAATTTCTGAAAAGGAAACTGCAGGAGTAGTGTATAGCTTTAGCTTCGAAAGAAGTGCTGGAAATGAAGATAATTTTATTGAGGAGCTTTTTATTCAAAATATAGATTGTGAAGCTACTGCAACAGGACAATACTTTGATAAGGCTTTTTCTAAGGATTGCAAGAGCTTTTCGATGTTTTTCCCAAAACTTGAAAGTCAAACCTCACTTACCTTTAGAATAGCTATTTCTCAGTTCGCTCTTTTCCAAACTAGTATAAGTGATAGTAGTAGAATAGATGATCTTTCATGGAGCGTACTTCTAGATTCTGATACGGATATTTATGAGTTTACTATTACAGTTTTATCAGAAGTAGACCAGTTTACACACACTGAAGGAAGAACGTATGCAATACGAATTTATTTTGCAGACACCCAAACTACAATACAAAAGGAGCAATTTACCTTAAGCTTTGATGATAAGCCTATAGTGGATATAGAGAGTAATCAAGAATTTGAATTTGATTCTACTATAAAGAATCAACCTAAAATTACAGTTCCTTACGCAACTAAGAGTATTCAGTATTCTATTACAGACTTTTTAGGAGATGTTTCATTTGTAAATCAAGCAGCCACTTATAATTTAAGTGGAGATATTCCTTTACGTGTTGGTGAAAATGTATTTGATTTAAAGGTGTATTCTGAACTTGGTAAATTGTCCTTAGCCGATGAAAATGTCAATGAAAAATTTGAGGCCTACACCTTAACGATTGAGCGTAGTGAAGGGTCTAAGGATGTTTCGTTAGATTATCTTGCTGTCCAAATTGATTCTAAAGAACCTAATGTATTAATTCATGATGTTTCAGAGTGTATTTCTGATACTTATGATATTGAATATGTAGAACAATCCTCAACGAATGCTACAATAACAGCAAGCTTGCATTCTCCTTTGGCTAAAATAACATCTAGCTTAGAAAATATTGCAATTTCTTTTAGTGATACTATTATTAAGCAGGTATTAACTCTAAGTGTAGAGGCTGAAGATGAGGATGTAACAAAGGATTATCAAATTATTCTTTGGACTACTCGTGCAAATCCATCCTCTGATATTACTTTAAAAATCACAAGCATTCGAAATGATGCTAATGCAGAGGTAAAACGTGATAGTGTAGTAGGAAAACCACATTATACTATTCATTTAACTGAGCAGGAAGCAGATGCTAAAATTAAGTTTACCCTACAAAAGCCAAAGGAAGCAACTTTAGTTATTGTTGACCCAGATGGAAAATCTATATCAAATTCTACCCTTATAACAAATATTATAACAAGTGCATTTTCTATTCCAACAAATTCTACAAAAACAATTCAAATGTATGTAATTGCAGAGGATAAGACAACCTCTAATAAGGATGATCCATATATTTTTACAATTATAAGAGATCCAAATACAGATGCCACCTTAAGTGAATTAAGCTTAAATGGAACTCGTGTTGAAGGATTTTTACCAACTGATAAGGGTGGAGTTTATACAATCAATGTTTCTAATGAAGATGTAAATACATATACTCTTACAGGTATATTGAACCAAGAAACTTCAAGAATAGTATCAAATACTTGTATAGATGCAAGCTTGTCTGTTGGAGAAAATGTCTTCGAGCTAGTAACTCTTGCAGAAGATAATGTTACTTCTTATACTTATCAAGTTATTATAATTAAGGATGCTCCTAGAGAATTAACTGGCTTAGAAGCTTATGTTTTAGAAGAACAAAAACAGATGACTCCTAGCTTTTCTAAAGAGGAGGATCATTATCAAGTCAACTTAACTTATCAAGAAAAATCTCTTCGCTTTGAAGCTACTACTTATGAACAAAATAGTATTAAGCTCATCATAGATGGAGAAGAATTTGACACTTTAGAAATCACAGAAATCCCTTATGGAACGACCTTAAGCTATATTTTACGTGTTTACACAGCAAGTCAAGTCTTTAAAGATTACGAAATTGCTGTATTTAGAGCTGAGCCTAGCCATGATGCTACCTTAAGTAGTTTAAGTCTTGCTTTGACAACCTTTGAAGAGGTCAATGAAGAAAAAGATTTTGAGGATTTTGAAGCAGGTGTTGTGCCTATTCCTTCTAAGATATTTATTAGTAATGTTGAATATGATTATGTATTTGCCTCTATTCTTGCAGAGCCAAGTGATGTAAATGCTAAAATCACCTCAGATCCAATTACGGATACATACTTAGAGATTGGGGATAATGATTTTGAAATAACCTGTTTAGCAGAAGATGAAACAACGACTTGTACCTATTACTTAAAGGTGGTAAGAGATGCTCCAACAACACTAGATGAATTAGAAATTTGGGTTGCTGAAGAAAATGTGTTATATGATTTTACACCTGATGAAGTTGATTATGCAATCACTATTGACTATCCACAGGATGAAGCTACATTAGTATACGGCAGTGCATATCTTGAGCTAGGTCTTGTTGATATTGAGCTTTTTGAAGTAGGCTTTGATGGGAATGAGCAGTCCTATGAAGGTACTTTAATTTCAGGCTTGATACCAGATCAGCCAAGAACCTTTAAAATCCATATCACAGCTCAAAGTGGTGCCTATAAGGATTATACTGTGGAAATATGTAGAGATAGTGGTAGTGATGAGTGCTTTATTGAAAGCTTTGGCTATAAGTACAATGAATTTGATACGGAAATAATAGCCTTAGAGATGAAAAAGACACAATTTGAATATTTCTATGCAGTTGATAGAACAACTACTACCTTTGATATTTCCCAACTAGAGGTTTCTTTAAAGGCAAGTTATACTCTTCCAGATGATTTAGATTTGATACCAGGTGTTCCTAACGTTAAAAAGATTACAGTAACTAGTGAAAATGGGAAGGAAAATGAATATACATTTACCATTTATCCTGCTGATATAAATGCAACAATTACGGATATTAATCTATTAGATAGTAAGACAAAAGAAACACTTTTAGGCGTCGATAATGTAAGCTTTATTGATTATGAAAATGGAATATATACTTTGATTTTACCTAATGCGGTTGATGAGGTATATTTAGAGGTTTTAAAAGAAAGTCAGTATGCTACTGTTCTTTTAGATGGTGAAATTTATGAAAACAAAGTATTACCGCTTGCCTTAAACGAAAATAAGTTTGATATTTATATCCAAAGCGAGTATGCAAAATTAAATCCACAAGTAGATGTAGAAGAAAAAGTGAGTATTGTTGTTACGCGTGCTGTTAATCCAATTGTTTGCATCAATCGAACAGGCTTAGCTATAGGAGAAGCAACCATAGAGCAGGAGGTTCTTTATGGTGATTCCTTAGTCATAGATTTAGCTTTAGATGGTCATATTCTTAAAAAGGCTATGATTGGTTCAGAAGAAATTATCTTTCCAGCCTCTTCATGGATTTATACTAAAGAGAATCTAACAAATGATTTAACAATAGATGTGGAATATGAGCCTATCATTTATGAAATTACGGTTGATATTATAGGAAGTGGAAGTATCACTCCTGCTCCTACTGATGGAAAAATTTATATTCCTTTTGGTTCAACCCAGCAGTTTGACTTTATTCCTGATGAAGGCTATGGTCTTAAGGAAATATCCCTTGATGGAAGCCGTCTTCAAAATGTAACAAGTATAAACTTAAGCTTTGTTGATTCTTCGGCAAGCGACCATGAAATTAAAGTCACATTTGAGATTCTTTCCTATCCAATTTCTTTAGAAGTGATAGGAGAAGGTACTGTTAAGAGGACCTCACCTGTAGAAGAAAGCTATTCTAAAGGAAATCATTCCTTTACTATAGAGCATGGAACTACTTTAGATTTAGAATTTATTTCTACTCCTGGTAATGAATTAAAAAGCATAACAATAAATGGAGAAGCTATTTTAGCCTCTAAAACCTTTACCCAAGTCATTAAGGGACCTTATACAATCAGCGTTGAATTTGGGCCAATTCTTTATGAAATTGAGCTTGAAAATGTTACAGGAAATGGGCAAATCAGTCCATCAGATAATCAGTCATATTATTATCATGAGGATGCTTTATATACCTTTATTCCTGCAAGTGGTTATCATGTAAGTGAGATTGTAGTTGATGGTGATGCTTTATCAGAAGATGATTTAGCCTCTGCTATAGAGCATGGCTATACTTTTACAGAAATTGAAGAATCACATAAGCTTTCTGTTTCCTTTGCTATTAATATCTATGCTATAACCATAACTCAAACGAAAAATGGAATGATTAAAGATGAGTTTGGAGAAACGCTTGAAACGAATGTTGTAGAAGTAGAGCATGCCTCAAGTATTACCTTTACTATCGCACCATTAGAAGGCTGTAGTATAGTTTCTTTGATTGTTGATGGAACTAATCTTCCAGCTAGTGATACATATACCTTCTCCTCTGTTGTTATGGATCATTCTATCAGTGCAGTATTTAAAGGAAACACAAGTAATTATAGTGTGTATCATCATTTACAATATATCGAATCAGATGATTATGAAGAAATTCATATAGATACTATAGAAGCACTTGTAAATGATGAAATTCAGTATTTGGTGCCATTTAGACCTGGTTTTGAGGCTGCACCTATCTTCCCGATTACTGTTTTACCGAATGATGCAGCAAGAGTAGATGTATATTATAAGCGTTTATCCTATGAGCTTACTCATACAGCACATCAAGGTCTTGCTCAATTTAATGGGGCTGGAACATATAAATTTGGAGAAGCTGTTGTTATAGAAGCCACCTTTAATCAAGGCTATCGCTTTGCAGGCTTTACTACAAATGATGAAGCACTTCTTTCTGGAAGTACTGAAAATCCATATTCCTTTACAATGCCAGCAGGAGACATTTTAATTGATTTTGATTTAACACGTTATTATCAAATCAATATTGCCCCTACAAGAAATGGTGTAATGTCTATTAATCCAGGTGTTTATGAAATTGCTGAAGGAGAAAACCTAACAATCACCTTTGAACCAAATGAAGGCTATGTTGTTGATACACTCATAGTCAATAGTATTCGTTTAGAAGAATATGATCAATTAAGCTATACCTTCCAGCGTGTTCGAACGGATTATTCCTTTTCTATTACATTTAAGCAAATATTATTTACGATAACTACGACCTTAATTGAAAATGGTATAGCTGCCTTTGAGGATACTATCCAGCTTCCATATGGTTCAACAAAAGAAATCACAATTCTTCCTAGAACGGGCTATCGGTTAGTAAATTTAATCGTAGATGATGAAAGCTTAGGAGCTATTTCTAGCTATACACTAGAAAATATCTTACAACATCATACAATTCAAATAGAAGTAGAACAGCTCTATTATCGTATTGTGGTTTCTAAAACGGAGGGTGGGTCTATTAATCCGGTTGGAAATGCAGTTGTAATGCATGGTGCAGATAAGTTTTTCACCTTTATTCCTGAGGTTGGCTATTATGTAAAAAATGTAAAGCTAGATAATCGAGAAGATTTAGGCTCTATTTCAAATTATATTTTTGAAAATGTCACAAACGATCATAGCTTATCTGTTGAATTTGCCCAATATACCTATACAATCGAGACAAACACTCCACAGCATGGCGAGATTGAAGCTGATGGAAGCTTAACAGTAAATTATGGTGAAAATAGAACCTTAACCTTCCTTCCAGAAGAAGGCTATGTCATATCAGATGTAATCATTAACAATAGAAGTGTAGGTGCCCTTTCTAGCTATACGCTTTTAAATATCTTAGAAAATCAATCTGTAGAAGTTTTATTTGACCAAATTTATTATACCATTGAGGTTCAAGCAACAGAACATGGTACTTTAAGTCCTAATGAAACCTGTCACCTACCTTATGGAGGAAGTCAAGAGTTCATCATTACCCCAGAAGAAGGCTATTATATTAGTAGACTTGAAATAGATGGGCATGTTATTCCTGCAATTTTGGAGTATAAATTTGAAAACATTTTAGAAAATCATTCTATATCCGTAGAATTTGAAAAATTAGTTTATACGATTGATATTGATATTGATGGACAAGGCGATGTTGATTTAGCTCATCACTCTGTTGTTGATTATGGAACAGATTTGACAATTCATATTGTTCCAGAATATGGTCAAAGAGTTCGATTATTAGAAATTGATGGACAGACTAGTTTGAACGTAGATGAAATTTCCTTACCTAAAATAAGCCAAAATCATCAAATTCATATTGCGTTTGAACAAATCACATATACTCTTTCCATTGCCCATCGAGGAAATGGTTCTATTCAACCTGACCGAACATCTATTATAGTCAATTACGGAGAAAATCAGACATTTTCATTCCTTCCAGCTAGAGGCAATGGCATTAAGGATGTCTTGATTGATGGCGTATCTATAGGAGCTCCTTCTAGCTACACACTAGAAAATATTTTAGCAAATCATACCGTGCTTGTTGAATTTGAGGAATTATTTCATACGATTACAGTATCAGTTGGTCAAAATGGAACTGCTGATGTTCCTAACGAAAATATTGTTGCTCATGATTCAAATTTAGCATGTCGTTTTGTACCAAATGAGGGCTATGTCATCTCTAATATTATTGTTGATGGTGAAAGTGTTGGAAATGACATTACAGGATATTACTTTTCTAACATTACAAGTGATCATACACTTGAAGTAGAATTTACAGAAATTTTATTTGATATCACTGTATTTTTTGGACCTCATGGAAAAATCACCTATCCTACAGAGGAAGGGCCTGTTGTTCCTAATGATAAAATTAGTATTCCATACGGAAGTGATATTGAGTTTGAAATCACTGCCGATGAACATTATTTCCCTAAAATTTGGATTAATGGTGAGGTAGTAGATACAACAAATCAATTGAAGCTTACCTCAATTATGAATGATTACATGCTTCAAATTGATTTTACGCAGCTCATCCATATCGATATTACGACTGAGGGAAATGGAACTGCTCCCGAATCAAGTGATTATGAGATATATACTCCTTTAACCTTAGTTTTCAAACCAGACCTAGGAAACCAAGTTAAAGAAGTTTTGGTTGATGGAAAAACAGTTGGAAAGGTAGATAATTATACGTTCTCATCCTTACTTTCTGACCATAATCTTCATATCATTTTTGAACAGACTTTATTTCAAATAAACTACTCTATTCATGGTCAAGGCTCAATAGAAGGAAATAAGGATTTGACCTCTTTAACTTATGGCGATAGTGCTACACTTACCATTACACCAGCAGAAGGATGGACATTAGAAATCCTTTTCGTTGATGGAGAGCAAACTGAACTTGTTAATAATCAAATTGTAATTAACAATGTGGATAGTGATGTTGAAATTGTTGTTTACTTTTCTCAAACACCTGTTAGATCTATTCCTATGTGGATTATTATTCTTCTAGCTATAATTATTCTAATTCTAATTATTTTATTAATTTTAGTAAGTATTTGGAATAAGAAGAGAAAAGATAGGTATCGTTATTAACATAAAAAAGAGACTTCATACTAAAATTTAGTATACTATTAAAGCTAGTATGTGAAGTCTCTTTTTGTTTTAAATGGGTAAAAAAAATTAAATAAAATTATTTACATTTTGTTTGTTTTGTTGTATCATATGTATGAAATTGTTGATATTAGACGGAATTATGCTGTGGGTGAAGAGAGCTACTGGTTGGTGGAAGGTAGTCGATGCACGTAATTTAGATCACTAATGGAGATGATACATGCAAAGTGTATTCGTTTTGGCTCTGCGTTAAAGAGGAAGGAGTGCTTGAAATAAGGTTTTATTTCTTGAACAAGGGTGGTAACACGTAAAAATAATTGCGTCCTTTGATTGGGACGCATTTTTATATTTAAGGAGGAAAGAATATGGATTACAAGGATACGTTATTTATGGGAAAAACGGATTTTGAAATGCGAGGTAACTTAAGTATGAAAGAGCCAAACATTCAAAAGAAGTGGCAGGATATGCACCTATATGAAGAGGTTTTAAAAAAGAATGCGAATAAGAAAGAGTATACACTTCATGATGGACCACCTTATGCAAATGGAGATATTCATTTAGGGCATGCCTTAAATAAAATATTAAAAGACTTTGTTGTACGCTATAAGAATATGAGTGGCTTTAAATCTGTCTATATTCCAGGTTGGGATACACATGGGCTTCCTATTGAAAACCAGCTTCAAAAATCTGGTGTAAAGCGTAAGGAACTATCTACTGCAGCTTTTAGAAAGCTATGTGAAGAATATGCCTATAAGCAGGTAGAACGCCAAAAAGCAGGCTTCTTAAGACTTGGAGTATTAGGTGATTTTGATCATCCTTATATTACCTTACAGCATGATTATGAAAAGGATCAAATTTTAATTTTTGCTAAGATGGCAAAGCGTGGTCTAATCTACAAAGGCTTAAAGCCTGTGTATTGGTCTTATTCGAGTGAATCTGCCTTAGCAGAGGCAGAAATCGAATACCAGGATAAAGAGGATTTTTCTATTTACTTTAGTCTTCCAATTGTAGATAATAAAGAAGTAGGAGGAGCTTCCTTCCTCGTATGGACAACTACACCTTGGACACTTCCAGCAAACCTAGCTGTTTGTGCAGGACCTACAATTGATTATGTTTTGGCTAAAACAGATAAAGGAACCTTTATCTTTGGGTATGAACTATTAGATAAATTAAAGGATTTATTAGAGCTAGGGAATGTAGAGGTATTAAAGCATTTTAAGGGTACGGACTTAGAAGGCTTAAAATATAAGCACCCTTTATATGAACGTATATCTCCATGTATTTTAGGAGATTATGTTTCTACCTCTGATGGTACTGGTTTAGTCCATATAGCACCTGGACATGGTGAGGATGATTATTTAGTTGGGAAAAACTATGGTCTAGATATTTTATGTCCTGTAGATTATAAAGGCTATATGACTAAAGAAGCAGGAAAGTATGAAGGTATGTTCTACCAGGATTGTAATATGAAGGTTATAGAGGATATGGAATCTTGTGGCTGTCTACTAAAGACTGTAAAGATATGTCATAGCTATCCTCATGACTGGCGTACACATAAGCCTGTAATCTTTAGAGCAACTCCACAGTGGTTTGCCTCAATTGACCCGATTAAGGATGAAATTTTAGAGGCAATTTCTAAAACAACTTGGAATCCTAAATGGGGTGATGTGCGTATTTCTAATATGATTAAAGATCGTCATGATTGGTGTATTTCAAGACAAAGAGCTTGGGGTGTACCTATTCCTATTTTCTATGCTGAGGATGGGGAACCTGTATTAGATCAAAAGGTATTTGCTCATATTGCAGATTTATTTGGGGAATATGGATCTAATATTTGGTTCGAAAAGGAGGCTAAAGAGTTATTACCTGAAGGCTATACACATCCAGGTAGTCCTAATGGGTTATTCACAAAAGAAAAGGACATTATGGATGTTTGGTTTGATAGTGGTTCATCTTATATGCTATTAAAAAGAAGGGGCTTATCCTATCCAGCAGATTTATATTTAGAAGGCTCTGATCAATATCGTGGTTGGTTTAATGCTTCTGTAATTACAGGTGTTGCAACTACAGGTATTGCACCATTTAAGACCGTTGTATCTCATGGATTTACGCTTGATGGTACAGGGGTAAAGATGAGTAAATCTTTAGGAAATACTGTAGATCCAATTAAAGCATGTAATGAGTATGGTGCTGATATTTTAAGATTATGGGTTGCCTCCATTGAGTATCGTGCAGATATGCCTTTATCTAAAGATATTTTAAAGCAAGTTTCTGAATCCTATCGAAAAATTAGAAATACATTACGTTTTTTAATGGCAAATACCTCTGATTTTGATCCAAAGAATTCATTAGCTTATGAAGAATTAACAAACGTAGATAAATATATGCACATTAAGCTTCAAAGGTATATTCAGGATGTAGAAAGGCATTATGATAACTTTGACTTTGGCGAAGTATATCGTACAACGAATAGTTATATTGCTAATACACTTTCTGCCTTCTACCTTGATTTTACGAAGGATATTTTGTATATTGAAGCTCCTTCTAGCAAAAAAAGACTTTCTTGTCAAACTGTATTTTATGAGATTTTAGATGCTTTACTAAAGCTTTTATCCCCTATATTACCTCATACAATGAGTGAGGCTTATGACCTACTTCCTTTCAAAACAGCAAAAGATATTTATTTGACTGATATGCCAGTGGCTACCAAAGTAGATGAAGAGCTTGAAGAAACCTTCGATACATTTATGAAGTATCGTGATGAAATCCTAAAGGCATTAGAAGAAGCACGTGCTGCTAAGATTATTGGAAAGAGCTTTAATGCTAAATTGGTTTTAACCTTAGATGCAAAAGCTAGGAAGCTTGTAGATAGCTTAGATTCCAATTTGGCACAAATCCTAATTGTTTCCCAGCTTGAGCTTAAAGATGGCGATTCTTTTAGTGTTACAGTAGAAAAGGCAATGGGTGATGTTTGTGAACGCTGTTGGATGATTGTCCCAGTGAGAAATGCAAATGGATTATGTCCTAGATGTCAAGAGATTGTTAAAAAATATCCATTATAAGAATATAAAGCTTGAAGCCTCTCTTATTTAAAAAGCTTCAAGCTTTATATTTTGCTTCTAAAAGAAAGAATAAAGGATAATATAAATGCTTTATCCATTTTTTATATCTTAAAGAATAGGTGATTTTGGTAATACTTGCGATATATAATTTCATGTTTCATTCGTTTATTTTTGACAATTCTTTATAAAAATGGTAAAATATCATAGATGAATTTGGTGGTGAAATATATGCAATTTAAATTCTATTATTTAAAAGAAGGAACGAGGGTTTTTGATCGTACTGAGCTTTTAACATATTTTCAATCTAATCCAAATGTGACTTTAGAAAAAAATGGTGATAATAGAGATTATACGTTCCATCATCCTATATTAGATTTTGATGCGCATTTTATTCTTTCTGCTAAAAGTGCTATCCCTCATTTAGAGCGCCTAAATCCGAAATATTTTGATGTGAACTTTAGAGTAGAATTTGATATAAAGCTACCTACCTATTGTGTAGAGTTAATATTAGATATCGCCGATGAAATTGCAAAGATGTTTAAATTTGCAGTTTATAATGAATCCTATGAAAATGTGGTGGCCTTTAGAAAAAACACCTTGGCAAAGACATTTGATATTTGGAAAAATGCCTATAAAAATAAAAATGAAGAGGAGATTGCAAGCTTTAGTCGTATAGATTCTGCCTCATTATCTCAAATATATAATTATATTTTAAGAAAGCCTAAGCTAGAGGTTTTGCTAGATGGAAATAAGGTTCAAATTTCAGACTATTTCTTTATGCGTGCCGATAAATCAAGAACGGCTTTTGTTTGTATGTCCTGGGATGGAGAAAATCCGTTTATTATTCCACCTGGAATTGACATTTTATATTACAAGGACTCTAAGGCTCCTAAGTATGTAGCTATGCAAGAGCTTGTGCTGAAGGCAGATAAGCTTCTTAAAATAATTGATGGATATGGAAATATTAGAATGGTTGATGGTAAGGCTATTGGTAAGCTAAGAAAGATTATCACAAAATCTAAATTTGCTCCTTTAACTGTAGAACTAAAGGAAATTAAATTAAAAAATATTTTAGATATTTAAAAATCTAAAATTTAAAAAATAATAAAAGGAAAGGAAAAGAGAGTATGGAAAAATCAAAGTATATTGATCACACAAATCTAAAGGCAACAGCCACCTATGATGATATCTTAAAGCTTTGTAATGAGGCAAACTTGTATCATTTTGCATGTGTGTGTGTCAATCCAAGTAATGTAGGTTTAGCTCATAAGCTACTTACAGATACAGGTGTATTAACCTGTACAGTTGTAGGCTTCCCATTAGGAGCTACTCCAAGTGAGGTAAAGGCTTTTGAAACTACTAAGGCAATTGCTGATGGAGCTGATGAAATTGATATGGTTATCAACATTGGTATGGCCAAGGCTCATAACTGGGAGTATGTTTATGAGGATATTAAGGCAGTAGTAGAGGCAGCTAGAGGGGTTTTAGTAAAGGTAATTATTGAATGCTGCTATTTAACAGATGAGGAAAAGGTTGAAGCTTGTAAAGCAGCAATGAGGGCTCATGCTGATTTTGTTAAAACTTCAACAGGCTTTGGTACTGGGGGAGCTACAGTAGAGGATGTAGTCCTAATGAAAAAGACTGTAGGTACTACATGTAAGGTTAAGGCAGCTGGTGGTATTCGTAATAAAGCTAGCTTTGAGGCAATGATAGATGCAGGTGCAGACCGAATTGGTTGTAGCTGTGGTACTACGATTATGGAGGAATATAAAAATGAGTAAAATCCCTACACCACATATTGCTTGTCTAGATGCATCTTTAATTGCAAAGACTGTATTAATGCCAGGCGATCCACTTCGTGCAAAATTTATTGCAGATACATTTTTAACAGATGTAAACTGCTTTACTACAACTAGAAATATGTTTGGCTTTACAGGTAAATATAATGGCAAGAAAATTACTGTAATGGGTTCTGGTATGGGAATGCCTTCTATAGGAATTTATTCTTACGAGCTATTTGCATTCTACGGAGTAGAAACAATTATTAGAATTGGTTCAGCAGGATCCTATGATGCTGATTTAAAGGTATACGATACTGTATTAGTAACAGAGGCATATTCTGAATCTTCTTTTGCTAAGACTGCCTTTGGAATGCGAGGAAAGTCCTTAAAGAGCTCTAATTCAGTCAATAATAAGCTAAGAAAGGCTTCAGAAAAATTAGGAATTCCTCTAAAAGAAGCAAAAATTCATTCAAGTGATGTATTTTATTCAACCAATCCAAATCATTGGAAGGATGTTCATGATACCTATGGCTGTAAATGTGTTGAAATGGAAAGCTTTGCTTTGTTTGCCAATGCTAAGGCATTAGGAAAAAAGGCAGCATGTCTATTAACAATTTCTGATTCCTTCATTAGTCATGAGGTAACATCAAGTGAAGAGCGCCAAAAGAATTTTACAAATATGATGAAGGTTGCTTTAGAGCTTGCTAGCAAATAAGAAAAGAAGATGTATTTCTTCTTTTTTATTTGGTCAAAATAGTACGAGGAGGTATATAATGGACATTTATATTCATCAAGATAAATTTCATCAAATTGTCTTAAAAAAATATTATATTTCAAAAATAAAAAAAGAAGAAATGACAATTAGAAGACTATTATGCTATTATCAGGAGCTTGCTTGTAAATCGTATCCCACTGAAGCAAAAATGAGTCTGATTTTAGGAGAACTATACGATGCAAAGTTTCATGTAAGTTTAACCTTCTTTGCTTCTTATAGTCTTTTTACGTATACACTTACAGCAGTAGATCCTACCTTTTTAGAGGATAAGGAATATACATTAAAAAGAATAGAAGAAATCTTTTTACTTCTGATTGAGGCAAAAATGAACTCTGCCTCAGCAGATAAAGTGTTATTTAATCGAGCTTGTGAAATTTATGAAAGTAATTTACTTAGCTTAAAGGAAAATCTTCAAACTATCTCAATTGATCGAGCATTAATGCATTATTTTAAAGGAACTACGCGAGATTTTAGTAACTATGGTAATTTAGAAGAGCTTTCTAAAATCACGCCTAAAATGCTTTTTTCCTATTACGAAAGGCTAAAAGAAGAGGAAACTATATCGATAGGAACAGGCCGTATGCCAGCATCAAAGCTAGAAAAAAATATTACGCTTACTCCAAAAAGAAATTATCATTTCAAGGATAGAAAAAATCCTTGCAAACAAATAATAGAAAAAGCAAAATCTCAGCAATGCTATTTAAATATCATTTATGAAACTCACCTTTTTTTAGATGACCCCTTAAGTACAGCTTGCTCTTTTTTGAATTATATTTTGGGAGGAAGTTCCTCTTCTTATCTTTTTCAAAAGGTAAGAGAAGAACAAGGCTTATGCTACTATATTTCCTCTTCCTATTTAGGAGCATCAGGTATAATCCTCATATCTTGTATTCTAGATCCAAAGAATATAGACAAGGCTTTAAAGGCCATAGATGAAGCTTTAGAAGAAATCAAAAATTTTAATTTTGATTTAGATGAAATTAAAAACATCTTTATATCTAATCATCGCTTTTTAGAAGATGATTTAGATACGGTTATTCAAAATTACCTCTCAGATACTTATTTTTTAGACACTCCAAAATCACTTAAAGAAATCAGCTTATATCGTAAAGTAACGCAAGAGGATATAGGTAAGGTTTATCAGGGTTTAAAAAAATCTTTTGTCTATATTTTAGGAGGAAACGTTGATGCAGAATGATGAGATTTTTCAAACCGAAAATGGACTAAGAGTCTGTTATGTAGAAAAAAAGAAGTTTCGGAAAAGCTATGTTGGGATAGGACTAAATTATGGTAGCAGAGATTTAAAGTTTTTTTTAGATGAAAAGGAAATTACCTCAAAGGAAGGAACTGCACATTTTATAGAGCATAAGCTCTTTGAAATGCCTTATGGCGATGCCTTTACAGAACTAGCAAAGCTAAATGCACATGCAAATGCTTATACAGATTTAGAAAAAACAATTTACTATTTTACGACCTGTGGCGACCTATACGCCCCATTAAAGGTATTACTTGAAATGTTTTTTACGCCTTATTTTAATTTAGATAGTGTAGAAAGAGAAAAAAGTATTATTCATTCTGAAATTGATATGTATGATGATGTTCCTGATGCAAAGTTTTCAAGAAAAATTCTAAAAACACTTTTCCCAAAATGCAGCCTATCAAGTGATGTTGCAGGGACAGTTCAAAGCGTTAGTAGAATTACGGCTCTAGATTTGGAGAGAGCTTATTGTGCCTTTTATACAACAGATAACTCCTATTTGGTCATTGTTTCTAGCCAACCAAGACAAAAGGTATATTCGTTTGTAAATGAAGTGATGAAAAAATGCATAGTCCATCGTGGATTGCCTAAAAGAAAAGAAGATAAAATACCCTTAGAGTGTGGTTCTAATTTTGTGATGCAAGCAAGAGTAGAACAAAGTCAAGCAGCTTTAGCAATTCGTTTTTCTGCAAATCAAGATATGCCTTTATTTTGTAGTTTTATTATAGGGATACTTGATAGCTTACTTTCCCCTGCGACAAAATATTATAAGAATCTTCATTCTAAAAAAGCTTTTTCAGCAGATATCGATTATTATGTTATGACGCTTAGGGATACAAGCTATGCAGTAATTTCTACAACCTCTAAATTAGCTAAATTATTTTTATCTAGCTTAGAAAGTAAATTAAAAAGTCTTTCAAAGAAGGATTTAGATAAAAGGGTATTAGAGCTTTATTTAAAGCATTTAAAGGCTAAAAGGATACGTGCCTTAGATTCAATTGAAGAGCTTGGAGAAGAAATTTTAATTTTGGCATTAGAAAATGCCTCTTATTTAGAGGAATTAGAGCTTAGTCAAAACTTAAACATAGAGGATTTTTATGAATATTTAAATTATTTTAAAACAGCAGAGTATATTCAAGCTATTTGCAAAAAAAGTGCAAAATCACATTAAAATTATAAAGTTTTCTTCTCCACCTATAATTTTTTAAGAATTCTATATATTTTAGAATTCTTTTTTAATCCTTTTAGATAAAAAAGAAGGCTTTTTAAAATGGAATTTCGATTTTCGATATTAGGTAGAAAAAAAGATTTTTGGTATAGTACTTAATTGAAGGGAGGAAATTTTTTTAAAGCATAGACAAATTTTAAAAGGAAGGGAGGAATGCTATGTATAATTATTTTATGCTTATGGGACGTTTAGTTAAAGACCCAGAAGTCAAGGAGCTTCCAGAAGGCAAACGTGTTATGAATCTAAGATTAGCTGTAAATCGTAGTTTTCAAAACGCAAAGGGAGAATATGACACTGATTTTTTTACGATTGTATTTTGGGATTATTTAATAGAATATGCCCAAGAAAACTTAAAAAAGGGTTTGCCTGTTTTAGTTAAAGGTAGATTAAATACAAATAAAGAAGAGCTTTCTAATGGGTATCAGCTAAACTATCCGACACTTATAGGAGAACGAATTATCAGTTTTTCTAATCAAAATTAAATTACCCCCATTTATTATTTTGTTTTATGGCTAGGAGATTTCCTAGCCATTTTCTACTAAATAAAAATTATTTGTTTAAGCCTAAAAAATACTTTTCAAGTGGCTTTAAATTTTGATTTCCTATGAAATAACTATTTAATGCCTCACAAACCTTCCTAGATTCTTTTAGCATTTCTTGATATAGTTCTTCTAAGCTATAGTTTACGACTTTATTCTTAAGAGGATATTGTTGTTTTGTTAAATTAAGCATTGTTGTATCCAAACGTTTTGGATATAGAAAGGTTCTTGCCTTTTTCTTTGTTTTTCTATGGTTTAGCAATAAATCATAAAAGAAGAAGAAAGGCTTTTTTAATAATGCTTTACTTGTTGCAAGATGATTAAAATAAAGTCTTGCAGCATGATAGCATTCTGAAAAATAATTTTTCGTGCAGAAAAAACCAAACTGTCTTTTTATTGGCTTTTCAAGCAAAAGAATGTCACTTTCATTTAATTCAAAGGAGTTGAAAAAATAATCTGCTATATTGGTCTTATAGAGCTTTATCTTTTCATTTTTATTGAAAAAGTAGGTTTCCATCATTGCTTCTACATAGCCTTTCTTTTTCTTTTTTGTAGTAAAAGCACTAATATAATCCTTAAGATAACCTCTAGTAACGTAAGATATTGCTAGATAATAACAAAAAAGCTGTTCAGCTAAATCTGCATGATAATAAGCATTATGAATACATTCGGTTAAGAAGCTATAGAATAAAGCATCAATTTTCTCACAGATTTTATAAGCATCTATTTTAAAAGGATTTAAAATTTTATAATATGAATTTACATCATAAAATAGGGCATATTTAAAAAGAGCTTGATTAGAAGTATCCTGCATATAAGTAATATTTGAATTAATAAATCGCAAGGAATCCTTTAAAAGATAATATCTTATAAAATGAGTGCCCATATTTCATCACCTACTTCCTCTATTTTACCATAGCTTTTTACTTCTTTAAACAAGTAAAGTTAGGAAATTACAAAAATCATCTTTCTTTTTTAAAAAAATTATTATAAAATCTATACTAGAGGTGAAAAATATGTTAAAACTTTCTAAAGCTGACTTAGCTTCTATAGGAAATGTCTTATATAATAAAGCTAGAGATATTGATGTTGCAATATATAATGCTTTACTAGATCCTTCATATAAGGATTTTGTTTTAGATTCCTTGATGCTTTATGTAACAAAGGATGGTGGAATTGGTAATGCCTTGCATATTGATAATTACAATCCAAATGCAAGTGTTTATCAAACCTATGAAGCTCTTAGAATACTAGCGGCACTACAATTTGATAAAACCTGTGAAAATGAGCTATATCCCCAGCTTTTAAATAAGATAGGTAATTATTTGTTTAATCGATGCCTTATAGAGGATGGATTATGGAATCCATTAGTTGAATCAAATGATCAATTTGCTCATAGTGAGGAATTTTCTTATATGAAAAATCCTTTTTCCACTTGGGGAGTTCATCCAACTGCAGCCATCTTAGGATATATTTTGGAACTCATGCCACCTTCTAAGGCTTACTATAAAAAGGCATTAAAACAAATAAACTTTATTTTTGCCTATTTAAATGAAGAGCATTCTTGGAATATGTATAATCTTACAAGCTATAGCTCTTTATTATCCTCCTTAAAAAGAACAGGATTATTTCCTAAGGAGGCAAAGCAAATCGAACAAATGATTTTAAAGAAAGCAAAAAATCATCTTGATGATCCTAATTTCAATTTCCCCTTGTTGTTAAAGGATATTGAAGTTGATGCCCTCTTGAAGGATAAAATTAATATGAAGCTTGATGAAATGCTTTCTTGTCGAGCAAGTCATGGCCTTTGGGAGCATAGAAAATCCTGGAAAAATAAAAAATACCCAGAAGAAGATAGCGCTGCCTTAAAGTGGCTTGGAGCTGAAACTGTATGGAATCTATATCTTTTAAAGCAGTATGGGAGAATTGAAGAATGAAGCTGATTCTTTATTTTGGACATACTGGGACAACTAAAAAGGCATCCCAGCTTTTAGCAGAACAGTTTAAGGACTGTACTATTATAAATGGGATGGAAAAAAATAAAATAGAATATTCTTCATATGATACAATTATATTTGGGGTTAATATACATATGGGAAAGCTGAATAAGTCTTTTTGTAAGGTCATAAAAAAGCTTACAAAAAAAGGCATTTCTGCCAAATTTGCATGTTTTATTATTGCTGCTGATTCGCATCAAAAAACAAAATATATGAATTTAGCTCAAGAGAGTTTACCACAAGATGCTTACATTGGCTTTTTTGGTGGTGAGCTTGATCCTACAAGAGCCAGGGGTTTAACAAAAGCAATTATTCAGTCTTGTATCAATCAATTTTTAAATCAGGGCTTACCTCTTCCTACCCTTGATATGACTGCAATCAAAGATTTTGCTGAGCATATAAACTAAAAGAAGAATAAAGAAGCATAAAAAAAATGGTCTAAATTAGACCGTTTTATTTTGCATCTTCCATAGCCTTCATCACAGCACGAACCTGCTTTTCTGAGGGGGTGCGTCCCATTTGTGTCATCATAGCACGAATTTGTCTTTCATTAATTGGTGGATTCTTTTTCAATTGATTTGCAAATATTTTTCTTACGATAAAAAAAGTACCAATTGCTACAACAATCAATTCTAGGACGACTATTAAAATGAATTGCCATATTTCTAATGTCATTATATCATCACTCCTAAGTCATATTGTATACTTTTTTTATAGGAATTGCAAGAATAAACGTAAGAATTCTTTAGATTGTCCCCTGTATAAAGTAAAAAAAATGGTACTTTTAAAAATAGAACCAAAAACATAGTAGACAAAATATAAGAAAAATGGTAAAATTAAGTATAACAATAAAAGGAGGAACAAAGATGCCTAGATTTGTTAATGATACTTGTATCGCTTGTGGATCTTGTGCTGATCAATGCCCAGTTTCAGCAATTACAGTAAATGATGCTGCAGTAATCGATGAAGATACTTGTATTGATTGTGGAGCTTGCGAAGCTGTTTGTCCAGTTTCAGCAATCGCCGAAAGATAATAAGGATTAAGCTGATGAATAATCAGCTTTTCTTTTTAAAGAAATATATGAAAAGGACGATGAAGCCTTTTTATAGTGCTTTATCGTCCGTCTTTTTTTTTATTAGTAAATTTGAAAATTCAAGTTGGAATGATACCAACCCCAAAAAGCCT
>JAMPGQ010000019.1 GCA_023663825.1 Anaeroplasma bactoclasticum | reverse complement strand
ACCTCATGGATTTTTGCCTTTTTATACCCTTATTTAATTTTGGGGAAACTCAAATATTTTTTTAAATTTATTTTACCATAATTATATTATGATAAATTTTTTAAAAGAAAAGCACACAAGATTCATTTTTATCCTGTGCGCTCTTTTTCATTATTCAACCCATTCAATAATAGCCATAGGAGCTGAGTCTCCACGACGGAAACCCGTTTTAATTACACGAGTGTATCCTCCATTACGGCTAGCAAATTTTGGGGCAATTTCACTAAATAGCTTTTGAATAGCATATTGTCCATCCTCAGCCTTCTCAAAACGTACGAGTGTAGCAGCTTGACGACGGGAGTGAAGTGTATTGGTCTTTCCTAAAGTTACCATTTTATCAGCTAATCTTTTTAATTCCTTAGCCTTGGCTTCGGTAGTTTCAATACGACCATTAAGTATTAAATCCGTAACTAAGTCACGAAGTAATGCTTTTCTTTGGTCTGAACTACGACGTAATCTACTATATGCCATATTTCATATCCTCCTTATGATTAATCTTTCTTAAAGCCTAATCCTAAGGCTTCTAACTTTTCTTTAATTTCTTTCAATGACTTTCGACCAAGATTACGAACCTTCATCATATCCTCTTCTGACTTAGCTGCTAATTCTGCAACTGTATTTAAGCTTGCGCGCTTTAAGCAGTTGTAAGAACGTACAGATAAATCTAATTCATCTATAGTCATTTCAAGTTTACGATTTTGAGTGTCGTCCTCAGTTTCAGTCATATAGTCTGTCACTGATGCCTTTTCACTCAATTCAATTATAACCTGAAGATGTTCCATCATCATCTTAGAAGCAATAGCCAATGCTTCTTTAGCTGTAATAGAACCATTCGTTTGTACCTCTATTTCAAGCTTATCAAATGAAGCTACATTTACATTTTCTACACGAGTTTTTTCAACGTTAAATGCAACATTGACAATAGGCGTATAAATGGAATCAATAGAGATTACTCCAACAGATTGGTTATATTCCTTGTTCACAGCAGAGCTTACATAACCAACTCCCTTGCGAACAGTTAAGAACATGTGTAGGTCTCCACCAGCAGAAACAGTAGCAATGTGTTGTTCTGGATTAACAACAACCACATCATTTCCGTGAATGATATCACCTGCAGTAACTTCGCCTTCTCCTCTATGAATTTCAACGACAGCTTCAAAGTTAGGATCATCACTATCTACAGATAAAACAACACGCTTTAAATTTAAGATAATAGTGATAACATCCTCTACCACTCCATCAACATTTTGAAATTCATGCTCTGCACCTTCAATTTTTACGTTAACGAAAGCTGCACCTGGTAAAGAAGATAATAATGTTCTTCTTAAGGCATTACCTAAAGTAATACCAAAACCTCTTTCTAAAGGGGATACAACGAACTTACCATAATTCCCTTGATCAGCAATTTCTTCAATGCTTGTTCTAGGTTTTTCGAATTTTAAATCTTTCATTAATGGGCCTCCTATATATTTTTATACAACATTTAAAAATACTTCTAAAATTTTATCCTCTTGGACGCTTTGGTGGGCGGCAACCATTATGAGGAACTGGAGTTACATCGGTAATTGCTGTAATCTCTAATCCTGCAACAGTAAGTGAACGAATTGCTGCCTCACGTCCTTGGCCTGGACCCTTTACTGAAACCTCAACTTTAGATACACCTGCATCTACTGCAGCCTTTGCAGCTGCTTCACTACACATTTGTGCGGCAAAAGGAGTTGATTTACGACTACCCTTAAAGCCTAATGCACCTGCACTGCTCCAAGAAATTACATTTCCATCTGGATCAGTGATTGTAACGATAGTATTATTGAAAGTCGAATGAATATGAGCAACGCCAGTAGGGCAATTTCTCTTCACACGACGTTTTGTAACTTTACGTGCCATAATTTATTTCCTCCTTTTTTATTTCTTCTTATTAGCGATAGTATGTCTAGGGCCTTTACGAGTACGTGCATTATTTCTTGTATTTTGTCCACGAACAGGTAAATTCTTTCTATGACGAATACCTCTATAGCATCCAATTTCCATTAAACGCTTAATATTAAGTGCAACTTCTCTACGTAAGTCACCCTCTACTTTTACTTTTGCAACCTGAGTACGAATAGCTTGTAATTGCTCTTCTGTTAAATCCTTTGTACGGATATCCTCAGATACACCTGCATCTGCTAAAATCTTTTTAGATGTAGGTTCACCAATACCATAAATGTATTGTAATGATATAACTATACGCTTTTCGCTTGGAATATCTACTCCTGCAATACGTGCCATATTTTAGTTCCTCCTACTCTTATCCTTGTCTTTGTTTATGCTTTGGGTTTTCGCAAATAACCATAACACGGCCCTTGCGTTTAATAACCTTGCATTTGTCACAAATTGGTTTTACTGATGGTCTTACTTTCATCTTTAAATACCTCCAATATTATTTATGTCTGTAAGTTATTCTGCCACGTGTTAAGTCATACGTTGATAATTCAATCGTAACTTTGTCCCCTGGTAAAATGCGTATGTTATTCATGCGGATTTTACCAGAAACGTGAGCTAAGACTTGATGATCATTTTCAAGTTTAACAATAAATTGTGTATTAGGTAGTACCTCAAGTACTTTACCTTCCATTTCAATAACGTCGTCTTTTTTTGCCATTCTATAATTCTCCTTTATAGTGTAGTTAAGATTTCATAACCATTTTTACGCACTACAATGGTGTGTTCAAAGTGTGCACTTTTGGATTTATCTTTAGTAATAGTTGTCCAACCATCACTTAAGATTCTAACCTTTTTTGTACCTGCATTAATCATTGGCTCAATTGCTAGAACCATACCTTCCTTTAATATAGGACCAGTTCCTGGTTCTCCAAAGTTGAATATTGCTGGATCCTCATGCAGATTTCTTCCTACACCATGTCCTGTAAATTCTTCAACCACACCAAAGCCATAAGATGCTACGTAGTTACCAATTGCTGCACTAACATCACCTAAGTGTGCTCCCTCACGTACCTGTTCTAATCCCTTAAACAAGGAATCGTGAGTCACTTGCATTAAAAGCTGATCCTTAGAGCTGATATTGCCTACTGCATAACTCCACGCAGAATCTCCGTGATAGCCCTTATAACAGGCTCCAATATCTAAGGCTATAATATCGCCTTCCTTAAGAATTTGCTTCTTACTTGGAATACCATGAACGACTACTTCGTTCACAGATGCACAAACAGCAGAGGGGAAGCCACCATATCCTTTAAAGGATGGTGTTGCATTATGCTCTAAAATGATTTTTTCACAGATATCACTGAGCTCCTGTGTAGAAATTCCAGGTCTTACCTGTTTAGCCATCTCCTCATGACATAACGCAACGATGCGTCCCGCCTCTTTTAATAACGCTATTTCACGTTCGCTTTTGATTTCAATCATATATTAAGCACCTAATACAGCTTTTATATCCTCAAAAACCTTTTCTGGTGTTTGATTGCCATTTACTTCTTTTAATAGATTCTTCTTTGCATAAAATTCTAATAAAGGCTTTGTTTGAGTATCATAATCATTTAAACGATTTTGGATTGCTTCCAAATTATCATCTTTTCTTTGAGTAAGAGGTGTACCACACACATTACAAATGCCCTCTTTTTTAGGCGGATTAAATTCAATATGATAGGTGGCTTTGCAATTATCACAAATACGTCTACCAACGATTCTCTTTATTAAAATTTCAGCAGGAACATTTACATCTAATACTGCATCTAAGACAATCTCATTTTCTTTTAAAAGGCTGTCTAAAGCCTCTGCTTGAGCGATTGTACGAGGAAATCCATCTAATAGGAAGCCTTCCTTACAATCATCCTCTAATAATCTTTCCTTTACAACTCTAATGGTTACCTCATCAGGAACCAATAGACCCTTATCCAAATAACTCTTAACTATTAACCCGAGTGGCGTTTCATTCTTTTGAGCTTCACGAAACATATCCCCCGTAGAAATATGAGGAATCTTATAATATTTCTTTATATTAGCAGCTTGCGTACCTTTTCCGGCACCCGGTCTACCCATAATTAATAATTTCATAAGTGCTATTCTCCTTTTAATTAATCCAAGAAACCCTTATAATCCTTTGTTTCAGATGCTGTTTCAATTTGACGGAATGTCTCAATCGCAACACCAACAACAATGATTAATGATGTACCACCAATTGTAATCGTGCTTGCTTCGCTTGATGTGAATCCAAAAGCAGCTGATACAACAATTGGTACTAATGCAACAAATACTAAATAAGTAGCACCTATTAATGTGATTCTAAATAGCATTCTAGATAACTGTATCTTAGTATCTTCTCCTGGACGATATCCTGGGATAAATGCTCCCTGTTTATCTAGATTATCACTAATCTGATCTGGATCTACCGTCATAAAAGAATAGAAGAAACTGAAAAATACAATTAGTAAAATATAAAGTGTACAACCAATAGGCTTAGAGTTAGAGAATACCTCATTTACCCAGAATGCACCTGTAGAGGTAGATGTGGATAAACCCATAATACCTACAACAGTCAAAGGAATACTCATAATCGTAGATGCAAAAATAACAGGAATTACATTTGCACTATTCAGCTTGACAGGAATGTCAGATCCTTGAGAAGCTTGACGGTTTGCATATTGTACTGGAATCTTTCTTACTGCACCTTCAAAATAAACAACAGCTAAAATCATTGCTATATATAATACGATAATTAAAATATATAAGAAGATATTTAATCCTGTTGCATTTGCTCCAAGGTATTTATTTCCTAAAGTACTAAACATCGCTGGAATGGATGAAATAATACCTGCAGAAATAATCATTGATGAACCATTACCTACACCATGACGTGTAATTAAATCAGCTAACCACATTGTAAATGCAGATCCTGCTGTAATTACAATAGCCATATAAATATAGAAGGCCCAATAATAACTTTTATACTGAATCAAGGAATCAATTAACACATTTTCTGGCTGAGCTCCAAGTCCAAAAATTAATACCAAGGCTTGAACCATAGCTAGAACAATAGTTACATAACGTGTTACACGTCCAATCTTTACCTTACCTACTTCTCCTTGCTCACTCCATTCTTTTAACTTTGGAATTAAAAGCTGAAGCATTTGAACAATAATGGATGAAGTAATATAAGGGGAAATACCTAAAGCTAGGATAGAGAAGTTAGATAATCCTCCTCCTGAAAAGGCATTTAACACGGTTAAGAAATCGTTACCTGAAATAATTCCTTTAATACTTGTCGTAGAAATTAGAGGAATTGGAATATAGGTTCCGATTTTAAATACTAAAAGAATTGCAAATGTAAATATGATTTTTTGTAATATTTCCTTATTACTTAAAATCTTCTTTAGCTTCTCTAACAATTAAATCACCTCAACAGTACCACCAGCATTTTCAATGGCTGATTGTGCTGATTTAGAAATTTTATTAACCTTAACAGTTAACTTCTTTGTTAATTCTCCTTGACCTAATACTTTAACACCATCTAAGGTTTCTTTAATTAACCCTGCCTTGATTAAGCTTTCAGCATCAACTGTAGCTCCATCCTCAAAGCAATTTAATTTTTCTATGTTTACAATTGCATAGAATTTGTGTGAATGGCTATGGAAGCCAATCTTAGGTAAACGTTGGAATAAAGGTAATTGTCCACCTTCAAAGCCTGGGCGAACGCCACCACCTGAACGAGCATTTTGACCTTTGGAGCCTCTACCTGCTGTTTTACCAAGACCGCTACCAATACCACGACCTACACGCTTTTTAGCATGTCTTGCGCCTGCATTTGGCTTTAATTCATTTAACATGTCTGGCACCTCCTATTCCTGGACAACCTTTACCATATGAGCTATGGTAACGATCATACCGCGAATTGCATCATTTTCCTCTTTTATAACTGTTTGCCCAATTCTAGTTAAGCCTAAAGCCTTTGCTGTTGCACGTTGATTAGGCTTACGACCAATTAAGCTTTTTACTAAAGTTATTTTATACATGCTTGATTACCTTAGAATTTCTTCAACTGTTTTACCACGTCTTAAAGCAACTTGCTCAACAGTCTCTAAACTCTTTAACCCTTCTATTGTAGCTCTTACTACATTAATAGGTGTAGCAGAACCCAATGATTTTGACAAGATATCACTGATGCCGGCTAATTCTACAACAGCACGAACTGGACCACCAGCGATAACTCCAGTACCTTCACTAGCTGGTCTTAAAACAACACGACCTGCTCCATAAACACCAGTTACTTCATGAGGAATAGTAGTTTTTACAGTGGCAACAGTAATCATATTCTTTTTTGCACTTTCAACGGCTTTCTTTATTGCCTCAGGTACTTCCTGTGATTTACCAGTACCAAAGCCAACTCGACCCTTCTTATCACCGATTACAACTAATGCAGCGAAACGGAAACGTCTACCGCCTTTAACAACCTTTGTTACACGGTTAATTGTAACAACACGCTCTTCAAACTCTGGTTGTTCAACTTCTTTACGTTCTTTATGATCTTGACGCATAAGAATTTATCCTCCTTAGAATTTTAATCCTGCAGCTCTTGCTGCATCAGCTAAAGCCTTAACACGTCCATGATATAAATAACCACCACGGTCAAAAACTACAGCCTCAATCTTTAAATCTAATGCACGCTTAGCAATTAAAGTACCAACCTTAGTTGCAGCATCTACATTGGAACCATTTTTAACTCCTGCTTCTTTATCTAGAGAAGAAGCACAGCATAACGTAATTCCCTTAGTATCATCGATAACCTGTGCATAAATTTGCTTATTTGAACGGAAAACATTTAATCTTGGCTTTGCAGTTGTTCCAGATAATGTTTGACGTAAACGTAAGTGTCTTTTTTGACGACTTGCATTTTTAGATACTTTATTAATCATATACTAGCACTCCTTTCTACTACTTCTTAGCAGTTTTACCTTCCTTACGACGAATATGTTCATCAGCATACTTAATACCTTTACCCTTATAAGGCTCTGGCTTACGTACCTCACGAATTTCAGCCGCAAATTGTCCTACTAATTGTTTATCAATACCAGAAATAATGATTTGAGTATTCTTTGGTAATTCTACTTCTAATCCTTTTGGAATTTCTAACTCAACTGGATGAGAATAACCAGCAGAAACAACAACCTTATTTCCTTGCTTTACAGCACGATAACCAACACCGTTGATTTCTAACACTTTTTTGAATCCTTCAGATACTCCAACAACCATGTTATGTAATAATGCACGAGTCGTACCATGCATCATCTTCATAGTCTTGGTATCGTTTGGACGCTTAACTACACATTCGCTACCTTCTGTAGCAATTTCTAGCTCACTATTGAATTGAAAGCTTAACTCACCCTTAGGGCCTTTAACGTTAACAAAATTGCCTTCAGCAACATTAACGGTAACGCCGGCAGGTAATGTGATAGCCTTATTACCAATACGAGACATTTAAAACACCTCCATATTTTTTTAATTTTTAATTTTTACCAAACGTAAGCTAAAACTTCTCCACCGATTTTTTGCTTACGAGCTTCTTTATCTGTCATAATACCCTTTGAGGTTGAGATAATTGCAACACCTAATCCGTTTAATACCCTTGGTAAATCTTCAGCTGTAGTATAAACAGGAAGACTTGGTTTTGAAATTCTCTTTAAACCACGAATAACTCGTTGGTGATCCTCTGTGTATTTTAATGTTACAGTTGTAACACTCTTAACGTCTTTTGAAACTTTGAAATCTGCAATATAGCCTTCATTTTTTAAAACAGTTAACATAGCTGTTTTAGTTTTAGAAGATGGCAATTCTACTGTTTCATAACGCATTGCATTTGCATTCCTGATGCGGGTTAGCATATCCGCAATTGGATCTGTCATCATATGAATTAATCCTCCTTATAATAAATTACCAGCTTGCTTTTTTAACGCCTGGAATTTGTCCCTTGTATGCTAATTCACGGAAACAAATACGACAAAGCTTAAACTTGCTGATTACGGCATGTGGACGACCACAACGCTCGCAACGTGTATATGCACGTGAACTATACTTAGCTTTTCTATGATTTTTAACAACCATTGATGTTTTTGCCATAGTTTATTATATCCTCTCTTACTTTCTAAAAGGCATACCCATTAATTGTAATAAAGTACGACCTTCCTCATCTGTGTTAGCTGTAGTAACGATAACGATATCCATACCACGAACCTTCTTAACCTTATCAAAATTAATTTCTGGGAAAATTAATTGTTCCTTAACGCCAAGTGTATAATTTCCACGGCCATCAAAACTATTACCGCTTACTCCATGGAAATCACGTACACGAGGTAACGCAATGGATACTAGCTTATCTAAAAATTGATACATTCTTTCGCCTCTTAGAGTAACCTTGCAGCCAATTGGCATACCTTCACGTAACTTGAAGTTAGCGATAGAGTGCTTAGCCTTAGTAACAACTGGCTTTTGTCCAGAAATTTGTGTTAATTCTTCAACCGCATCATCTAATACTTTAGAATTTGCAACTGCATCACCAACACCCATATTGATAACGATTTTTTCAACCTTAGGAATTTGCATAGAAGACTTGTATGAGAATTTTTTTGCTAGCTCTGGTTTTACAGATTTTAGGTATTTTTCTTGTAAACGATTCATCTCTTCTTCCCTCCTACTTAAATTCATAATCAGATTTCTTAGAAACTCTGATCTTCTTTCCATTTTCATCAATCTTGATGCTAACACGTGTAGGCTTGTTTACCTTTGGATCTAATAGCATAACATTAGATGCATCAATAGGTGCTTCCTTCTCAATTTTACTACCACTTTGATTTGTTTGAGTTGGCTTTTGATGTTTCGTTATTTTATTAACGCCCTCAACAACTACACGGTTAGTTTTTGGATAAACCCTTAATACCTTACCAGTAGTAGGAACTAAGTTACCCTTCTTGTCTTTTGTAAATTTATCTTTACCAGCAATGACAACTACTGTGTCTCCAGTTTTAATTTGCATTTAATGTGCACCTCCTTATAATACTTCGGGTGCTAAAGAAATGATTTTCATATAATCTTTATCACGTAATTCTCTAGCAACTGGTCCGAAAATACGAGTTCCACGTGGGGTCTTATCCTCACGAATAATAACAGCTGCATTTTCATCAAATTTGATATATGAGCCATCTTTTCTTCTTAAGCCAGCCTTTGTACGTACAATAACTGCCTTAACAACATCACCTTTTTTAACAGCACCATTTGGAGCTGCTGACTTAACAGAGCAAACAACAATGTCACCAACATTTGCATAACGATGTAATGCTCCACCTAATACTTTAATAATTAATAATTCACGAGCGCCGCTATTATCAGCAACCGCTAATCTAGTTTCTTGTTGAACCATGTTAGTACCTCCTTTCAGGACCCGATATTAAATAGTTTCCTTAGCCTTAACTATCTCAACTAATGTATAACATACAGTTTTTGATAGTGGTCTAGTTTCCATAAATCTTACAACATCTCCAACCTTAGCAGTGTTGTTTTCATCATGTACATGAAACTTATGTGACTTCTTTACACGCTTCTTATAAAGCTTTGCTACACCAAAAGTATCAACAGTTACAACGATTGTTTTATTCATTTTATCAGAAACTACAGTTCCTGTAAAAAATTTACGACTATTACGTTCCATGCTGTATCCTCCTATTCTGCTCCATTGCTAGCTTCAGAAGCTTTCTTAGTCTTAGCACGAGTCTTCTTCTTAGGAGCTTCCTCCTCAAGATTATAAGAGCCTTCTGTTAAGATTGTCTTTAATCTAGCAATATCTCTTTTTACTTCACCCATACGAGCAGGCTTTTGTAGATTACCTAGAGCAGCTTGAAACTTAAGATTAAATAATTCTTCTTTTAACTCTACAATTTTCTTTTCAATTTGAGTCTTTGTTAATTTACGAATATCTTGTGCTTTCATTATTGCTCGTCACCTACTTTTTTTACAATTTTAGTTGAACAAGGTAATTTATGAGATGCTAAACGTAAAGCTTCACGTGCAACTTCCTCAGGAACACCTGCAACCTCAAATAAAATTAATCCTTCTTTAACTACAGCTACCCAAGTTTCAGGAGCACCCTTACCAGAACCCATACGTACGGCTAGAGGCTTCTTAGTCTTAGATAGATGAGGGAATACTTTAATCCATACCTGTCCTTGACGGTTCATATGACGAGTGATAGCAACACGGGCTGCCTCAATTTGATGATTAGTTAACCAACAACCCTCTGTTGCAAGCAAACCATACTCACCAAATGCGATTTCAGTACCACCCTTTGCTTTTCTACCCTTATAATAAACTCTATGAGGACGACGATATTTTACTCTCTTAGGTATTAACATAATTATTTACCTCCTTTAGAGCTTTCTTTTACTTCCTTATTTGCTGGTTTCTTCACTGGCTTATTTGGACGAACAGGTCTCTTTTCATTTAAACTTCTTGGAGCCATCTCGAAAATTTCACCCTTATAAATCCAAACCTTAATACCCAACTTACCATAGGTAGTATGAGCCTCAGCTACAGCGTAATCTACATCTGCACGTAAGGTTTGTAGAGGAACCTGTCCTTCATTATATCCTTCACTACGTGCCATTTCTGCGCCACCTAAACGACCAGAAATCAATGTCTTAGCACCTTTAGCACCAGCCTTTAAAGCTCTTTGAATTGCAACCTTTTGAACACGACGGAATGAAGCACGTGCCTCTAGCTGCTCAGCAATTGACTTTGCTACTAATGTTGCATCTAATTCAGGCTTTTTGATTTCTACAACATTTAAAATAATTTCTTTCTTTGTCATGAATACTAATTCTTTAACAACCTTGTTCTTAGTTTCAGCCTCATGACCAATAACAACACCAGGCTTACCTGTATATAGTGTAATCTTAACACGATCTTTATTTGTTCCCTTTAAACGCTCAATAATAACACGTGAGATTGCAGCCTTCTTATATACCTTATTTAAATAGTCACGAATCTTTAAATCTTCAATTAAAAGATCTGCAACATCATTCTTTCCAGCATACCATGCGGCATCCCAATCACGATTAATACCAACACGTAAACCCGTAGGACTTACTTTTTGACCCATGTAATTTCCTCCTTACTTGCTTTCTTTTTCAGCTACGATAACTGTAATATGACAAGTTCTTTTAATGATAACATCGCCTCTACCTTTAGCACGAGGTAACATTCTTTTCATACGGATACCGTCATTAACGTATGCTGTTTTAACATATAGATTACTAGAATCCATATTGTAATTGTGTTCTGCATTAGCACATGCAGAATTTAAAACTTTTAATACCACTTCACAAGCTTGCTTATTCGTTAGCTTTAAGATAGCCTTTGCTTCAGCTACATCCTTATTACGGATTAAATCTACAACTAGACGAGCCTTACGTGGAGTGATACGAATTGTACTAGCAACTGCTTTTGCTTCCATTTTCATCTTTCTCCTTTAGACTATTTCTTTGCTTTCTTATCATCAGCGCCATGTCCGCGGTAAGTTCTTGTAGGAGCGAATTCACCTAATTTGTGACCTACCATATCTTCTGTAACATAAACAGGAACATGCTCACGTCCGTTATAAACTGCAATGGTAAAACCGATAAATGCAGGGAATATTGTTGATCTACGAGACCAAGTTTGAATTACTTTTTTCTCATGGTTATCCTTTTGTGCTTCAATCTTCTTCATTAGATGATCGTCGCAAAAAGGTCCTTTCTTAATTGAACGAGCCATAATAATATTTCCTCCTTATTATTTGTCGTTTCTTCTACGTACGATAAGTTTTGTAGAAGCCTTTTTCGTATTACGAGTCTTTAAACCAAGTGCTGGCTTACCCCATGGAGTAACTGGAGAAGGTCGGCCAATTGGACACTTACCTTCACCACCACCATGTGGGTGATCGTTAGGATTCATAACTGAACCACGTACCTTAGGACGCATTCCCATATGACGAGCCTTACCTGCTTTACCGATTCTAACTAATTCATGAGATTCATTTCCAACCTCACCGATTGTAGCCTTACAAGTAGCTAAGATTTTACGAACCTCACCACTTCCAAGACGAACTAATACATAATTTTCTACACGACCTAAAATTTGTGCAGAAACACCAGCACTACGAGCTAGCTGTCCACCCTTACCAGGATGTAATTCAACATTATGAATTAAGCTACCTACTGGAATTTCATTGATAACTAATGCGTTACCTGGCTTAATATCTACACCACTTCCAGATTGTAAAGTATCACCAACCTGCAAGCCTTTAGGGGCTAAGATATATCTTTTTTCACCATCTGCATAAACTAATAATGCGATATTTGCACTTCTATTTGGGTCATATTCAATGGATTTAACCTTTGCTGGAATTCCATCCTTATTTCTCTTAAAATCAATAATACGATATTTTTGTTTATTTCCGCCACCATGATGACGAACTGTAATCTTTCCTGAATTATTACGTCCACCCTTCTTATGCTTAGGTGCCAATAGTGACTTTTCAGGAGTATCTGTTGTAATTTCATCAAATGTTAATACAGACATATTGCGTCTACCATTTGATGTTGGCTTATATTTTCTAACTGCCATGTTAATAATTTCCTCCTAATTAGATTTCGAAGGCGTCAATCTTGTCATCCTTAGCTAATTTGCAGATGGCTTTCTTGTATGCAGGAGCAAATCCTTCATACTTACCAACCTTCTTACGCTTAGGTAATACATTGATTGTATTTACGCTTTCAACCTTTACTTTGAATATTTCTTCAACAGCATTTTTAATTTCAATTTTATTTGCGCTTTTAGCAACCTTGAAAGTATACTTATTGAATTTTTCCTTTAATTGCATTGTCTTTTCAGTAATGATTGGACCTTGAATAATATCAAATACTTTAGTCATATTACTTCAATTCCTCCTCATAGTAAGCTACCGCACCAGCAGTTACGACCATCTTATCATAGCATAAGATTTCATAAACGCTTGCGTTATCTACTGGTGTAAGGAATACACCTGGAACATTTCTAGCAGATAAAATAGCTTGTTCTGTTAATTCATCACGAGTGCAAACTACGATTGCTTTGCCCTCTACCTTAATATCACTTAAGAACTTTAAGAAATTCTTAGTTTTTGCTTCTTCAAATTTGATTGCATCTACTGCAACAAATTTAGTTTCTTTTACCTTATAAGATAAAACTGATTTTAAACCTAATTGTTTAACCTTCTTATTCAACTTGAATGCATAGCTTCTTGGTGTTGGTCCAAATACTGTACCACCGCCACGCCATTGAGGAGCACGGATAGATCCTTGACGAGCACGTCCAGTTCCCTTTTGTCTCCAAGGCTTACGTCCGCCACCACGAACTTCGCTACGGCCCTTAGTGTCATGAGTTCCTTGACGCATAGCTGCTCTTTGGCAGTTTACTACATCATAGACAACCTGACGATTAGGCTCAATTCCGAAGATTTCATCACTTAACTTTAAATTTTTAATCTTTTCTCCAGATTGATTTAATAATGCTATAGTTGGCATAGTAAATCTCCTTTCTAATTCGCTTTTACAGCTGTCTTGATCATTACTAAACCTTTCTTAGGTCCTGGTACATTACCACGAACTAAGATTAAGTCTCTTTCTGTATCTACAGCAGCAATTACTAAATTTTGTAATGTTACGGTTTCATGTCCCATATGACCAGGCATTTTCTTACCCTTCATATTACCTTTGATTGGACCCATTGAACCAACGATACGATGACATGCAGATGTACCATGGCTCATTCTTAAACGAGCATGATTATAACGCTTAATCGTACCAGCAAAGCCTTTACCCTTTGAAGTACCAGTTACGTCTACTACATCACCTGCAGCAAATATATCACACTTAATTTCTTGGCCTACATTGTAAGATAGTAACTCATTTCCTTGTGCTTCTGAGAAACGGAATTCTCTTATGAAGCGCTTAGGAGCAGTGTTAGCCTTTGCAACGTGGCCCTGTTCAGGTTTGTTTGATAGCTTCTCTCTCTTATCTAAGAAACCAACTTGAACAGCTACATATCCATCATTTTCTACTGTCTTTTGTTGAAGAACAACATTTGCAGTTGCATCAATGATAGTCACTGGAATTAAATTTCCAGCTGCATCGAAAATTTGAGTCATGCCCAATTTTCTACCTAAGATTCCCTTAGCCATTGAAATTTTTCCTCTTTTCTTTCTTATTATTTTTTATTACTTTAATACGATATCAATACCAGAAGGTAAATCAATATGCATTAAAGCATCAATTGTTTGTGGAGTTGGATCCACAATTTCGATTAATCTCTTGTGAGTTCTACGTTCAAATTGTTCACGAGAATCCTTGTTAACGTGAGGTGAACGTAAGATTGTAAAGATTTCCTTTTCTGTCGGAAGAGGTACAGGACCATTAACCTTTGAACCAGTCTTCTTTACGCTATCAACAATCTTCTTTGCTGATAAATCTAACAATCTGTGATCATAAGATTTTAAACGAATTCTAATTTTTGATTTTGCCATTTTTTTAAACTCCTTTCGCCTATAATCTTTGTATAGACTTGCTCCATGGGAAAACCCGATACATTGCAATGACAACGCTCTTCAGTGTGTCGGCAACCTCCCACTTCACAGCTAGTGCGCTTATTCGATAAGCTTTATTATTATAACGCAAATTTTATATAATTGCAAGCACTAATTTCCGTTTTAAAAAATTATTTTTAGGTATTGCAAAATATATAAATATAGATTACAATATAGTTGTGAACGTATTACTATATTAAAATGAAAAGGGTAGGTGGCGACCTACCCTTTTCGCTTACAAGGAAACTACGAACGTACTACTATCATAGGCTTAGCAGCCTACTGAGGTTCACTGATTCACTTCCGCTTACCAGTTAAGATACAAATCATTAAAAATAGCAAAACTATTATAATGACCAGTACCACTAGATACTCCATCTAGTCAACCTCCATATACACGTTCATCGTTTCCTTTGAAGCGTGTGCTTTGTTCATAGAACCTCCTAAGCAGCACTATGTGCCATAGTAATCATAGCACACTTTTTTTATGCTTGCAAATGAGGGGAATTTCTATTTTAGCACTTTTTTCCTAATGCTAAAACCATTTCTCAAGTCAGCTATTATAATCCAATTTAAAACCCTCTTATTTTTGATAAAAATTTATGTGAAATGCTAAAATTAAAAAATTGAAAAAATTTTAAAAACTTAAGATTTCACAGCATCTTCTTCTTATTTTGATTTCTTTTTAACTCGAATAATAAAAACAATACTTATTCCCAACAATAAGAATACTGCCACTCCAACTATACCATAAATTATACTGAATTGTATTTGGCTCAATCCTGCTTTGCTTTCACTAAGGCTTTCTAGTCCTTCTAATTTTAACAATCCACCACCTAAAGTTGGCAAATAAAGTTCATTATCATTTTCTAATTGTACACCTTTACTAATGCTATGATAGCCATCATAAATTTTTACATAACCACTAGTTTCTGTTTTGCGGTAGATATTCCCATTAGTATCACTCACATACATTACACCTTTAGAATCCATTTGGACTCCTGTAACAGAAATATTTTTATCGAAAATTTGATTTATTTCGCCATCTTTGTATACATAAAGTCCTCCACCTACACTTCCATAGGCTACTCCATCCTTAGAATCCCATGTTCTTACTACTGTTGCTGATATGTATAATGTTCCATTATTATAATATATATCTCTTGGGATTTGTACATCACTAGGTAATTCGATTTTTTCCCATCTGTTATTTTTTAGTTCAAATACTTCTCCTGATTGTACTTGACCGTTATAATTACTTTTTGCTGTACATCCAAACACCCTACCATCTTTGGCTTCTATATCTTCTGCTAAAATATATTGGTATTGTGTTCCTTCTTTATAACTGACTCTTTCTATTCCATCATTTATTTCTGTAAATGTTTTTCCACCATCATAGCTTACAAAAAATCCATGATTCATAGTTGCAACATATATAGTTAATTCGTCTTCATTTTTTTGTGGATAAACTATACTCATTTTCACAGGTATTGCAGTTTCTGGTAACCCTTTAGAATATTCACAATTCCATGTTTTTCCTGCATCATTGGATATTGCAAATCCGCCTCTTTTGTTTGCACCATCTGTCTCATTACCCGGCTCATATGGCATATCATGTCTTCCGGACCAAAGAGAATACACAACATTTTCTTTTCGTTTATCAAATGCAGCATCATAAACAGTATTAACCCATGTGGATTTAATTCCTGATATTGCTCTTGTCCATGATACTCCATTATCTTCACTTCTTATTAGTCCTAAATCTGTGTTTAATAATAGTATATTTTCTTTGTTAAATGGATTTATTCTTACTCCATATGTGGTTTGCTCATCAATTCCATTTGTAACATAGCTTGTACTATTTCCTTCTTTTATCACATGACAATATCTTTGATAAAAATGCTCACTGTCTGGGGAATAGTAAACTCCACATAAGGTTGTATATAATATAGCTCCTTTATTTTTTTTACTTAATGCAATTCCATAAGCTGCTACGTTCCCATCATTCCAACCTTTTTCAGCTAACGCACTTGTTGCATGATTTTTATATGGATTGCCGTATAACCAAGTACTACCTTCTCCATTAAAACGTATAATTCCTGCTATGGTATATGGATAAGCCGAATTATTTGAAAAAGAATTTTGAGTGACATAAATGTTATTTAATGAATCTGCTACTATATATTCAAATTTCCAGTTGTATGTAACACCTGTATATCCACTTGCATCAAAGGTATCTTGCAATCTGGTTACTATTTTTCTACTTATATCTATTGTGGTTTTTGGAGAAAAATCTGTTGTATAAAAAACTTTTGTATCAAATTTTTCGAGTTGAGTTGTTTTTTCTATAATCGTGAAATAAGTCTTTCCATTTTCCTGAAAATAAGCCATATTTACTATTCCTAATTCACTATTATATACTTGGGTACATTTCCCTTGTTCTCTATCATATTTAAAAACACCATCTTCTATAGAGTAATATAATGTATTTGTTTCCTTTTGATATAATAACTTATTATAACCACTCCAAACACCATAGAAAATTTTCTTTGAATATGTGAATATTTCTTCAAAGCTATCTCCATTGTTTTTACTTTCAAATACAACTCCATCCTTTCCATAATACATTAATACAAAAATGTTATTAGAATCATTTGGATTCACTAATATATCTTTTACCAATTTATCGGTCGGATAATTTCCTTTTGTAAATAAATAATGCATTGTTGTTTCATCACAATTTCTTCTTTCAATGATTTCCTCTTCTCTTGGAAATATTAAATTAAAGGTATCTCCATTATCCGTACTTCTATATAATCCTGAACCACCTGCATATACTACTTTTTCATTATTAGAATCAAAATATGCTTTTTGTATAATTCCTCGTACATTATTTCTTTTCCAATTTACTCCTGCATTATGGGATACATACATTCCACCCATATCTGGTAGAACTATCATAGTATTTTCGTCAAACGGGCTTATGGATGGATCAAAGAGCATTCCTCCCCCACCTATTCCCAGTGTTGTAGCTTTTAGCGAAGAAGATATTTCATTTACTTCATTAGTATTCATATCTTCTGCATGAATTGGTATATTGAATATTTTGTCGATGATTAATACACAATTTAAAATCATAATTATAGTAGTAAGTATCTTTATTCTTAAAACTCTCATTTTATATCTCATTCCTTTTTGTCTTAAAATTACTTCTTTAAAAAATATAATTTATATGTTTTTTTATTATATAATAAAAGCGAATAATTAACAAATGGCTATATAACAAACTAAAAAATGAGCCACACTAAAATATTTTAGTTTTTTTATCTCATAATAAAAACCAGGATTCTACTGTTATCCTAGTTTTTCAATTTCTACTATTCTTCATATTCCTCATTGTTTTTGTCATCATAAAAGGAGTAATCAAAATCAATAATAAAATGATATTTTTTTGCTTCATTACTAAATTTTTCTTGTAAACTTCTTAGAATTTGCTCATCAGTTATTTTAAATTTATATGGACGAACTAAATCAAATATAAGATTTATATGTTCATCTCCCATTACAACTCTAAAGTCATGCATAGAAAGACTTGAGTGAATTTCTTGAATTGCTTCCTTTACTCTTCTTCTTAATTCATTTGTAACCTCGTTATCAATTTCAATTGGATCCATATGAATAGTAAGTTCTACTCCAAAATGTTCACCTATCTTACGCTCTAAATCATCTATTGCCTCATGTACTACCATCATTTTTAGATTTCCATCAACCTCAACATGTAAAGTCATAAAGCATTTTGTCGGCCCATACATATGACATACCAAGTCATGATATCCTAATACTAGTGGTTCCTCTTTAATAACGTTAAGAATCTTTTGAATAAATTCCTCATTTGTAGAAACACCAATCAACGGATCAATCGTTTCTTTGATAAGTTTAATACCCGAAACAAGTATAAATAATGAAACCAAAATACCTAACAGACCATCTAAACTAAAAGGAATATTGTGGACAAATAATAATATAATATTACCTATTAAAAGTGCAGATGTAGAGATACAATCATTTAAGCTATCCTTGCTTGTCGCTTTTAAAGCAATTGAATTTATAATTTTTCCCATCTTATAATTAAAATAAGCTTGCCATAATTTAATCAATATGGAGACAGTCAATATTCCTATCGAAATATAGAGTATTATATGATCTATTGTAGATGGTGTATAATTAATCATTTTTTCAATGGATGTTTTTAATAAACTTCCACCGACAAATAAAATTATAATAGAGACAACTAAACCTGTAATATATTCAATACGTTGATGTCCATAGGGATGTTCTTCATCTGCTGGAGCACTAGCTAATTTAAATCCAACTAAAGTGATTAAGGATGAGCCCATATCAGAAAGATTGTTTATACTATCCGCAATAATAGAAATGCTTGTAGAAAGAATACCCGCAAAAAGCTTGATAATAAATAGAACTAAATTTGATAAAATCCCAAATACACTAGCCAGCTTACCATGAGCCACTCTCACCTTTTCTTCAGCTGTATTTTGGTAATTCTTGATAAAAAGCTTTCTTAATATGTTAACCATCTCAATACCCAAATTAGAACTAGCCAATTTTTATCCTTTCTTTAAAAGTCCAAACAAGTGCATAACGTAATTTTATCATAACTAAATCATTTATGCTATAAAAATCTTTTATCTTTATTTTACCTCTATTTTTAATTTAACATCTAAGACTCTTGAAATTGAGTTGCGATATAGGAAGATGGATTATTCTTTCCTTTAAATCTAGTTAAAATATATTTTATAGAGTCTCCTCTTTAATTATTTAAATATTTTATCAAAATAATTTAAAACGAAACCAGCTATATCCTTTTGTTTTTTACTAATCATACTATCTAATAAAATTAAATATCCAAACAATTCATTTTCTATATGAATTTCATAACAGATACAATCTTTATCTATAGTATAGTTTTTAGTTAAAATTAATTTATTTAAAGCTGATATTTCTTTTTCAATATAGGAATGAATTCGTTTTAAAAATTCCGAATCTAATTCCTCATCATTTATGTCATCATCTAATGTGGAATAAATGACTTTTTGTAGGTTAGTAATGATAAGATCTATCTGATAGCTTTCCTTTAAAGAATCACAAAATGATGCAACCATTTCTTGATCATGATTTAATGGATGAAACTTAGATAATACAACATTATCCTCTTCAACACTAATGTCTACTAAATCTCCACTATCCATACGAAGTCTTTTACGTACCTCCTTAGGAATTACAATTCTACCAAGTTCATCGATTCTTCTAACGATGCCCATAGTTCTCATAAATATCACATCCATTAGGTAGTATTTACAAAAACTTACAAATTTAAACATTTTTAAAAAAATTCTTTATAAACATGATTTAATACCTTAATTGCTGGTGCTGCAACAGAATAGTTTGTGATGCCTATACACATAAATTCTTTCAATGCTGGTTCTATGGCTGCGAGTTCTCCACAAATAGATAAAGTAATATTATTCTCTTTAGTGAAATTTACAACCCGTTTTAATTTGGCAATTAAATCTTTTAAATATTCTTGCATATCTGCAGTTTGAACATCTCTTCTAATATGATAGATAGAAAGCACCAAATCATTTGTACCAATAGAAATAAAATCCACATCTTTAAAGGTTTCGATAGAACGCAATGCTTCTTCTGTTTCTAGCATGATTCCAAATTCCATATGTGAAGTATCCTTCATTTTTCTTTGAATTTGAAGTACCCATTTTTTTAAAAATTTAAATTCACTTGATGTGTAAATCATAGGAAACATAATTTTAACTGTATTATAATGATTTGATTTTATAATTGCTTTAATTTGTGTTTCAAATATACTTGGGTTAAGAATATAGTTATCGACACCCTTTTTAGAAGCTTTAATATAAGATAGTTGCTTATCATCTCCTATATCAAATGTTCTAAAGCAAATACTTTTATTTTGCATAGTTTCAACAGCTTCACTATAAATCTCATATTGTTCTTCTAATGTATAGGGGCGATCACTATTCATAAATATCATTTCTGTTCGATATAATCCTATGCCATCAAAACCATATTCTTTTACTTTTCCTAATTCACTGTTATCAGATAGATTTGCTAAAAATTGATATGGGCGATGCTCAACAGCCTCAAAGCTTTCTTCAGATAATTTTTGTATGACCTCTTGATAATAGAGGATTTCTGCTTCTTGAGGAGAAGTAATAATTTGTTGTTTTCTGGTATCTAAGATTATGGTTTCCCCTTCTTTAACTTCCACATCAGAAATCATATAGGGAATATTAAATTGACGACAAAGAATTGCCCCATGGGAGCTATATCCACCATTAAGCGTGATAATTCCTAAAATGTTGTTTTTATGCTGAATTAAAAAAGAAGGGTATAATTCTTCTGCAACTAATATAAAATCTGACTGTATACTTAAGTGTTGTGTTCCTATAAGATTTCTCAATATACGTTCCTTAATATCTGAAAAATCCATGACACGTTCTTTCAAATAGCTGCTAGTAGAATCCATCAATGAATTCATAATTTCCTGTAGCACATTAGAGACACTTTGTTCTGCAGAAAGATTCTTATCAATTTCTTTGTTTGCATTAGTTAATAGTGTAGGGTCACTAAGTAAAAGAATTTGCATAGAAATGTACTCTTCGTTTTCTTTGTGAGCATTTTTTAAATTTTCTAATTCTTTTATAGAATCCTCAAGTGCTTTTTTTAGTTTTTCTTTTTCCTCTGTAGGTTGGGTGGTTTTTTGTTTTAAAAACCGATAACTAAAGGTGAGTGCTTTTCCAATAGCCACTCCCTCAGATAATACCTTCCCTGAATAACTACTCATTTCATCACTTCCTATATACAACTACAGGTACTAACATTTCATCTGCAGTTATACCTGCATGATGACTTTTAAATTCAATGGGTTCTTCTCCTTTATAGTTAAAACAATACTCATTCTTGGCAATTGCCACATAATCTGCTAAAAAATCATAAACTCTTGTATGGGGAATTTCTTCTTTTTTACCGAAAAATTCTAAGTGTATTGCCTCACTAGAAGGCATAATGTCATAAGCATATCCAAACAAATCTTTAAATAATTTAGGAAAAACGGTTCTATATTCTTTCTTAACACTAAAGGTAATACATCTAGAATCATTAGAGGGCCGACGATTTAACATTTTTAAAAGAGGCGTACAATTATAAAATTCAATGTTTTTTATATTTGTATGTCCATGGTCAGCACTAATCACTAAAAGTGTATCCTTAGGAAGTTTTTGGGCATACCAAGTTAAAGTATCGTCCATTTCCTTTAATTTAGCAACAACTCTCTCATCAAAGGTTCCAAGCTCATGCATCATACCATCTGGATCGGTGAAATAAACATATTGTACATTTTGTTTTTTCTTTTTGATAGCTCTTAAACTATTCTTTAAAACCTTTTTGAAATTCTTTTTATGCTTCTTAAAGTTAGGGTGATGCATAGAGCCATTTACCTTTAGGTCTGCATAAAATGGTTCATAGTGTAAAGCCTTATAACCACTAAAGCCTGTTGGTTCATTAGTAAAATAATCCTTTCCACTAAATAGAATAATATTTTTTTTAATTTCTTTAAAGTAATTCTGCCATCCTAACCAGCCTGTTCTAATTGGAGATAAGCCTGATATTGTAGCTGTTGTAGATGCTGCAGTAGTGGAGGGATATATCGCAGTGTTTGTATAAAGATGGTGACATCTTAAAAAAGAATCTGGCTCTAAATTATTTTCTAATATATTCTCTCCCATTCCATCTAATAACATAACAATAACATTCTTGTATCTCTTTTCTTTGAAAATGACTTCCATATGCTCATCTAATGCATAATTTGGTTTACCATTAAATTGCTTGCGGATAGAGGAAATCGTATTTAATATACAATGATCATAGTTTGGATATACTAGCTTGTATTCTTTATCAAGATGACGAAGTGTTTCCTTAATATTTTCATCTACTACTTCTATAAGAATAAAAGACAATAAATAACTCTTATCCTCTTTTGTTAACTCTACACATAGATGAATGGAATCTGTAATCTGATATCCATCATTTAACATTTGATCAACCATATCAAAATACTCTTTTTGTTGATCAAAATACCAATATTCATAGTTTTCTTTGATAATTGTTTTTTGCATCAATGATTTACCTCCATTGTATCTTCAACCTTCAAGCCCAACTCCTTTGCAAACTCTTCTGCCTGACGAATATAATCACAAACTAGTGCCTCTGGGTCATGAGCATCCGCTCCTATAATAATTTTTAAATCTGGATACTCCTTTGCGATTTCCCAAAACTCTCTACATGGATATAGCCATTCAGGAGAAAATCTCGAATTATTTATTCCGTTAGCATTGAGTTCTAAATATACATTGCATTCAATCGCAGTTTCAATAATTTTTTTTGAAACATACGCACAATGCTCATCAAACTTGCGTTCCCTATTTTTATCCTTATACGCATACATAAACAAATCAGGGTGTACAAGCACATTAAATAGTCCTGTCTTCATTCCTTTAATTGCAGCATCCATATAAGCATAAATTGTAGTTGTGTCTACTTGATAATAACTATTTAAGATTTGATCTTTATACTCAAACATGTGAACTCCCAAATTTAAATAATCCACTTTCTTTCTTAAATATCTTGCAAAAAATTCACTGGTTGAAAAATATTCAATCTCAAAGGCAGACAAAATCTTAATTTGTCCTTCATACTTTCTTTTTGCTTCTTCTACCTCTGGCAAATATTTTGTTAAAGCAGTGTCTAAGGTCATAGTATGATAATTACGTCCGAAGCGTTCAAATTCAAAGCTACTCATAAAGCATGGTAAAAGCGGGGCATGATCGGAAATGCCAAGTTCTATAAAATTATGCTTTAATGCAATTTTTATATAATCTTCTGCATGACCTTTGGCATGATTACAATAAACCAAATGACTATGGTAGTTTGCATGTATCATATAGTTACACCCCCTTTCATTTACTAACCCATTATACCATAATACACGTTTATTTTAAATTCTTTAATTGATAAAGATTTCTATGATTTTTTCTAAAAACATAAAAAGCCATATCAAATTTTGATATGACTCCTATTTTATTTACTGGAATATAGTGAGGATATTTTATTAAATGCTACTCCTGATATAAAATCCTGTATAGCAAGATTTGCCTTTTCTATAGCAGCGTTAATTTCTGGCAATTCATCTTTGCTAAATTTTTGTAATACCCAATCAATGACTGGAATTACTTCACTTCTACCAATTCCTATTTTAATTCTTTTATACTCTTCTGTTCCTAAATGTGCAATAATATCTTTATGACCATTATGTCCACCAGCACTACCATCAGCACGTAAGCGTACTCGTCCATTATGAGAATCTAAATCATCAGAGATGATTAAAATATCTTCAACAGCAATCTTGTAATACTCCTTTACAGCCCTTACACTTTCTCCAGAAAGATTCATAAAGGTCATGGGTTTTAACAAAAATGCTTTATTCCCATCTATAGTGAGGCTTGCAAGCATTCCCTTTAGCTTTGGTTCTAAACGAAAGGTTGCATTATGCTGTTCGGCAAAGGCATCTATTGCCATAAAACCAACATTGTGTCTTGTTTGTTCATATTGCGCACCAGGATTTCCTAATCCCACAATTAGTTTCATTATAGTAATTCTCTTTTGGATTTATCGTAGGAATAGGTAAATAAACCGGATAGGGGCTCATCAGATAATATTCTTAGGATACCATGTCCTAGTAATGTTCCTACAGATAAAACCTTAATCTTATCAATTTTCTTATCCTCATCTAAATGAATCGTGTTAGTAATAATCATTTCCTTTAAACAAGAATTTTGAATACGTTCAATTGCATTACCAGAAAGAACTCCATGTGTACAAACTGCATATACAGATTTAGCACCTGCTTTATTTAAAGCTTCTGCACCTGCAGTAAGAGTTCCAGCAGTATCACACATATCATCAATCAAAATGCAATTTTTACCTTCTATATTACCAATGATATTCATAATCTCAGCCTTATTTGGTTCTGGTCTACGTTTATCAATGATAGCTATTGTTGTATCTAAAACCTTAGCTAACTCTCTAGCACGAGTCGTTCCACCATGATCTGGAGATACGACAACAACATCCTTTAAATTTTTATCAATTAAATAATTGGCTAAAATTGGAAGTCCCATAAAGTTGTCCACAGGAATATCAAAGAAGCCTTGAATTTGTGCTGCATGAATATCCATACAAATTACACGATTTGCTCCTGCTTTTTGTAATAAATCTGCCACAAGCTTTGCAGTAATAGGCTGACGACTTCTTGTCTTACGATCCTGTCTACTATAGCCATAATATGGAATAACTAGATTAATCGTTTTTGCAGATGCACGCTTTAAAGCATCACACATAATTAATAGTTCCATCAAATGATCATTTACTGGTTTTGAGGTTGGTTGAATAATAAATACGTGATGTCCTCGAACAGTTTCATTGATCTGAACATTAATCTCTCCATCAGCGAAATGCATAATATCACAGCTAGATAATGGAACGCCAATAGAATCTGCAATTTCCTCGGCTAGAGGTCTATTTGCAGATAAGCTAAATATTTTTACTTTTTTTCCTAATAAGATTGCCACGAGAAATATCCTCCGATTCTCATTTTCTTCATCTTTATTATAACACAAGCAAATCCCTTAAAAAATATGAAAGGGTTATCATAAAAAAGAAACTCCTAAATTCCATTAAAATAACTCTCTAAAATTGTCAAAACTTCTGAAAAGGAAGTTTGCTTATTACATAAATCTTTGATTTTCGCACTTCCAGGCTTTCCTTTTAAATACCAAGCCACATGACCTCGCATCTCTAATAGAGCAAGCTTTTCGCCTTTTAATTCTAGTAATAACTGGTGATGTTTTTTTATTGTGTCAAGAATCTCTTTATTGCTAGGCTTATCAACTATCAAGCCTTCTTTAAAATAATTATATAACTCTCTAAATATAAAAGGATTTCCTAATGCTCCTCTTCCAATCGCAATGGCATCTACCCCAGTATATTCTAGCATATGTTTAGCTGAGGCTATATTAACAATATCTCCATTCCCAATCACAGGTATAGAAACAGCTTCCTTTACTTTCTTTATCCATTCTAAATCGGCTTTGCCAGAGTAAAACTGACTTCTTGTTCTTCCATGAACTGTAATAGCGCTAGCTCCTGCCGCCTCTATTTTCTTGGCAACCTCTACTGCATTAATGCTATCCAGATCCCAACCAATACGTATTTTTACTGTAACAGGCTTAGAAACATTTTCAACCACATTTGAAACAATCTCAAAAATTAAATTTGGATCTGTTAACAATGCAGCACCAGCATGTGACTTCTTAGCAACCTTATTGACAGGACATCCCATATTGATATCAATAATATCAGCATCACTATAAACATCGATATACCTTGCAGCTTGAACTAAACTCTCTACATCTCCACCAAATATCTGCATACTAATCGGATGTTCTATTGGATTTACTTTTGTCATTTTTAAGGTTCGCTCATTTTGAAACCCAATTGCCTTATCACTAACCATTTCTGCAACGACTAACCCACAGCCCATTTCTTTACATAAAATACGAAATGCTTCATTTGTGATTCCAGCCATCGGAGCTAAAACCAATTGGTTAGGAATAGTTATATCTCTAATCTTCCATTGCATAAATCTCATCCAACACTTTCTTAATTTCAGCTACAGGAAGCCCAATGATATTATCCAAAGATCCCTCATAGGATTGTATCAAGTTTCTTCCTATTCCTTGTATAGCATAGCTTCCTGCCTTGCCAAAGCATTCTTTCGTTTTAATATAATCTGAAATATCTTCACTAGATAAATCCTTAAAGGTTACATAAGAAACACAAACAAAATTATATACCTTTTCCTTATAGATAATTCCTACTCCACTCATAACCTGATGTGTACGATTGGATAGATTCTTAAGCATTTGAAAAGCATCTAACTCATCCTTAGGTTTTCCATAGATTACCCCATCCAAAACGACAATTGTATCACAGCCTATTAATATACTACCATAGTACTTCTCTTGTTCATAGGAAGCCTTTTTCAAACCTAAAAGCTTGACATTTTCAAAAGGGGTTTTCATTTTATCCATTGTTTCATCAATATCAGAGACAACAATTTCAAATGTATAGTGCTCGCGTTCTAATAGTTCTTTTCTTCTTGGAGAACCACTTCTTAAAATAATTGGCTTCATATATACAACTCCATTCATAAACAATATAATTTTATCATTAGTTGTAATCTTCTGCAAGGTGTTTAAGAAATATAAAAATACTATTAGTGTCTTTTATAATCTTTGTTAGTATTGTAAAGCTTATCCCTGGAATATATATCTCATTACCTCTAATTCTAAATGTCATTATTCCTAATAATTCTCCTCGTATAATTATATAGAGGTCCTCTAAATGAAAATAAATTTTATACTTTTTATCTTATATAAAAATTTTATGCAAATATCTATAATAGCGAAACAATGTCCTCACAACGACAAACTTTTTATATAGTATTCCTTATAATACACCTTAGGTGATATGCTATGAGAAAATATGCTTTGTTTGCCTTACACTATTGTTTTTATATTGCATCTTTATTATTCCTTCCGAAAGATATCTCTATCTTTACTGCAGGGTTTTTAATATCTATTCTAGCACTAGAAAATATATGGTTTACAATTTTACCATTAAGTATTGCTTTCTATCTACCATTAAGCCACACGTATATCCTAATTGCTGTACTTACTTATCATGTATTACTTTATCCTTTTATTAAAAAGAACAGATACTATGCATTAGGGGTATTCGGATTAAGTAGCTTAACCACTTTTACTGTTTTATATATTCTTCAAGGCTTTCAAGCAGATACATTAAAAATAATGCTTTACTTATTTGTTATTTATGGAATCATTAACGCTCTTCATGTATTTCAAAAAATAGAACATAAGAACACGATTATTCCTTATCAACAGAAATTAATTGATTTAACCATTCTACTTGGATACTTCTTTATTATCTTTTATTATTGCGAGAATACATATATAATGTATTTCTTGTTTATGCAATTATTCTTAATACGAGATTTTAAATATAATTTAGTATTTATTTTTCTTTACGCTTTGCTATTAGCAATAAAAGATTATACTCAATTATCGATTATACTCCTTCCAACAGCCATATCCTATATGCCAATCACCATCGTTTTTACTTTTACTTATAAAAATATAATTTGGGTATTTGGCATGCTGTATAGTATTTTAATAACAATACTTCCGTTTACTGATAAAAAACTTACCATAGAACAAAATTATATTAATACATTATTTGATGATTTCAACAAGTATATCTCTAACCTCAATACAGAATATAATAAAAATGTAAAAATCAAAGAATTAAAAGAAAAGAAATTTGCTGAGATTAGTAAAACCTATTGTGCAAACTGCAATAAAAATTCATTGTGCCGAACAAAGTTAGAAAAAAGATATAGCTTCTTATCTGCAGCAATGCTTGGATTTAGGCAAAATGTTTATAATTGTCCTTACTATAATCGTTTTGTTCTAGATGCAAATACAGAGAACATAAATAAAAGCTTTGAATATAGTGCTATGAAATCCTTATCCTTTGAACTAAGCTATTTATATAATCAAAGCTTATCCTTAAAAAAAGAATATGAAAAATTCATATCTTTATTATACGGATATGGATATCCAATAAATGCATTAGACATTAATTTAGCTTCCTCTTCTCTTTATTTTTCTATTCAGCTAGATACAAATAAACCAATTATAGAATCTCTATTTTTAAGATGTGCATACAAAGCTTTTGGAGAACGTTTAGAAATGAAACAAAATAAAGAGCAAGTCTATTTTTTCAAAAAGCCTCAATTAAAGATTACTTACGCACATACCATTTTGGCTAAAGAAGGAAATCTGATGAGTGGGGATAATTACTATATTAAAAAGGACTTCAATAATTCCTATGTATTTGCGTTAAGTGATGGTATGGGAAGTGGATATACTGCCTATACCGAATCTATTGATGCATTAAAAACAATATCCACTCTTTCTAGTTACCATTTTCGAACAAAAACAATTTTAAAGCTACTAGAGGATATTTACGAGCTTAGAAGCAATTATGATCGATATGCCACATTAGATTTTTTAAGTATCAATCCTGCCAATCGCAAAATGAATTTATATAAAATGGGCTCTTCTACTACTTACATTTTACATAATCAAAAGCTTTTAACTTATGAAAATCAAGCACTTCCTCTTAAACTTGATGATGTAAATTCTGCTTATGAACTAGATGTATTTAGTGGTGATTTTATATTTTTACTATCCGATGGTATTGGTGATTTTATCAGCAACAAAGAATTTGAAGCCTTGGTAAATCCAGATCAAACGGCTGAGGAAGCCTGTTATTCTATAGTAAATTATTTAAAAAAGAAAGAAAAAGGCAGATTAAAAGACGATCTTTCTTTAATCGTAATTAAAGCTATATCCTAGATATATTTTTAATCCTGTAAAGTAAACTATTTTACAGGATTCTTCATATCAAAAAAGACTATTGATTTCTCAATAGTCCATTTTACTAGTCTTTTACGAATGGTAATAAAGCCATATGGCGAGCACGCTTAATAGCAATAGCAAGCTTTCTTTGATATTTAGCAGATGTACCAGTAATACGACGAGGTAAAATTTTGCCTCTATCTGTTACAAACTTTTTTAATAAATCTACATCTTTAAAATCAATATGCTCAATATGGTTTTGTGTAAAATAACAAACCTTTTTACGACCACGACGTTCATTGCGATCTGGTTTACGATTTTGTTGCATAATCAATTCCTCCTTTTAGTTTTAGAATGGCAAATCATCATCAGCTACATCAACATTGAAGCTTTGAGGAGCTTCTGGTTCTGGCTGAGATGCTGGAGTGCCTGCATTATAAGCACTACCATAGCTAGGGTTGTTATACCCTTGATAATTATTATTTGGTTGTTGATAATTTTGTGCTGGTTGCTGATAACCTTGATTTTGATTAGGCTGATAAGATGGGGCTTGAGCATTAGGATCTCTAGGTTGAAGATTTTCAACACGCTCAACAATTACATCTGTTGTATATCTTACTTGATTATCTTGTCCTTGATAAGAACCAGTTTGAATTCTACCTTCTACAGAAAGTAAGTATCCTTTTCTAATAAAACGAGATATAAAATCAGCTTGTTGTCCAAAGGCAACACATCCAATAAAATCAGCTTGTCTATTACCATTTGCATCTCTACTACCAACACGATCAACAGCAACTGTAAATCTCAAATTTGACATACCTGATTGTGTATAACGGATTTCAGGATCTTTGGTGATTCTACCAATTAATAATACTTTATTCATAGTTAACTCCTGTCTTATTCACCGTCAACAACTACGATATGACGAATAATGTTTTCATTATAACCTGCGATACGATCAAATTCGGTAAGAGCTTTAGGAGTAGCTTCTACTAGCATCCAAACATAATATCCCTTACGAGAATGTTCGATTTCATAAGCTAATTCTCTTAAACCCCATTCCTTACATTCTAAAACCTTAGATTGATTGTTTGTAAAAATGTTACTTACATTTGCAACCTCGGCTTTGATTGACTCTTGGTCTAAATTCGCACGAAGAATATACATAACTTCATACTTTTTCATAATTTTTCAACCTCCTTATGGACTTTTGGCCTAGCATAGTTTCTAGGCAAGGGCACTTCTTCAAAAATGCGTGATAATTATAGCACACCTTTTTATATTCTTCAAGACAATTTGAATTTTTTTATTTTAAAATTCCAACAAAATGGAAGTTGAAAACAACCTCCATTTTATATGATTATGCCGATTTACTTAATTCTATATAGAACAGATTAGCTTTATCTGCTTTTTTAATAGTGTGAGCCCCTGAATTTAAGGTAACTGTAATAATTCCATTGCTTGCAGTATGTTTTGTTCCATCTACTTTTATAGTTGCAGAAGTATTTTCAAAAACTAAAACTAAAGTCATTGCCTCCGTTGTATTAAATGTAATTTCTGTAGAGGATTCCATTTTTAAGCATTGAGTAAGATTCAATCCTTTATAAGTGATACTTCCTTTAGAAGTTGAAAGATTACCAGTGATTGTAAATACACTACTATCTTTCCCGTCTGTTGTAAAGTTATGTGAAATACTATCCGTAATCACAGGTGGTTCTGGTGCTGGTGGAACATCTCCCCCTGTCTCTCCACCAGAAGTACCACCATTTAAAGTCCCCTCAATTCCTAATACACGAATCAATGAATTTTTATATGATAGAATCGAACTACTTAATTCTGGAATAATTTCATAATTTCTATCTTGAGTAGCATTATCAAAAGTCCATTTTAAATCTCCACCATTTACTCTACCTGCATATTTCATAACCTTTTCTCTTGCTACTTCTGGTGTATCTACACTATATGTATACATAAGATTTGCATTGGTATCAAAGTTATTATATGTTGAGCCTCCTGATAAAGCTTTAACAGAACTAGATACTAGCTCATCTCTTGAAGTAGCAACATAAGCATCAAAGCTTGTAGAATTTTCTTGATAAGAAATAACTTTGCAATCAGAACCGCCCTCAATATAGTTTCCATATGCTTTAATGATACCACCTGTTTCTCCACTGAATGTACCTTCTCCTAAAGCATCTGTTCCTTGGGCTGCACTCATCATCGGGTTTTTACAATTTCTAAAGTAATTATTCTCTACAAATGCTGATGCAGAAGTTGTAACACCTACACCATATTTTGCATTTCCATCAAAATAATTATTATAAATATGAACTGTACAAGTACGTATTCTTGGATGTCTTGAATCTGAATGGTCATACCAATTATGATGATAAGTAATATAATTATCTTCTTTTTCTGCCTTCATTCCTTGTAAGTTACATTTCCCAGAATCCCAAAAATGATTATAAGAAATTGTGACATTTGTAGAAACCTTAGTATCTACAGAACCATCTCCCTTAGCTTTATCTCCTGATCCTTTCTTACCATAATAAATATCTAAATTATGAACCCATATATTACAATTGTCTGTATCAATAGAGATACCATCATCCATTTGATTCATAACTGCAAAATTTCTAAATTCCACATTTCCACAATTACGGGCTAAAAATCCAAAACCAAATAACGTTGTATCCTCTCCTACGCCCTCAATTGTTATATTTAATTCAGAGAAGGCTGCTTTTCCTTTAATCTGAAGTCCCTCAGATGAGCTTCCCATCGCATCTAAATCAGAAGCTTTAATTAATCCTAAAAAGCGAATACATAAAGGTTGTGTTGAATTTGCTTTTTGCTTTCCATCTAAAATACCTTGAATTCCAGTTAATTTTGTAGAAACACCATCTATATTTAAATTACAAGTAACTGTCTTTGCATTATTTGCTGTTACATAAACAACTACTGCATCACTCTTTAATGTTCCATCATCATTATAGGCTCCAGAAGCAGTTTTAAATTTAGAATTTTGAGAAAAAGCAAATCCACTTCTTTCATGAGCTACAACAGCCACATTTTCTGTTGCTGCAGTTTTAAGTTCTTCATTATTATGTACAGGAACTACCTTCACTACATAATTACCAGCTGCCAATCCTAAAATATCAGCACGATACTTATTAGGATATTCACGAATCAACTGTTGATCAATTTGCTTATATGAAGAATCATTTTCACCTACTTTTTTATAATAAACATTATATTCTGTACAATCTGCAAATGTCTTCCACTCTAAATATGCTCCTTCCAAATAACCCTCTGCTTTATTCATCATAAAGGCATTTTGAGCCACCCATTTTGCATACAAAGTAACATCCTCAATTAATACCATACCTGGAGTTGCCTTAGTATTGAAGGCAGTATCAAGATACCAGCCAGCAAAAACATATTCGCTTTCTGTAAGAATAGGTAATTCTTCTGGAAGTGCTAAAGCTTCTTTAACATTTGTAGGTTGTTCCCCTTTGCCATTTGTATTATAACTGATACTAAATTTTTCTATAACTGGAGGAGTTACTTGTTTTTCTTCCCATTTAGCATAAAGTGTTGTATCTGCTGTAATAGTAGTACCAGCTACTGCCTTTTGTGTACAAGCTTTATCTAAATACCAACCCTCAAAGGTATAACCTTCTGCTGTTAAATTTGGTAATTCTGTAGGTAATGCTACTACATTTGATACTGCTTGTGGCACTGTACCATGTCCTTGAACATCATAGATTATACTATACTTCTTAATAGTTGGTGGTGTTACCTGCTTTTCTTCCCATTGTGCAACGATAGTAATGTTTGCTGTAATTGCTTCATCTATTGTCCAAGTAGCATCATTTGCTTTCCATCCAGTAAAGTTATACCCTTCTCTTGTTGGTTCTGAAACTCCTGTTAGTTTCTCTCCCTTTTCTACTTCTTTTGTTGTAGGAGTTGAACCGTCATTTAAATCAATTGTAACTGTAAAGTATTCTTTTGCTGGTGGTGTTACCTGTTTTTCTTCCCACTGTGCTACAATGGTGATATTTGCTGTAATTGCAGTATCTATTGTCCATATAGCATCATTTGCTTTCCATCCAGTAAAGTTATACCCTTCTCTTGTTGGCTCAGTAACTCCTGTTAGCTTCTTTCCCTTTTCTACTTGTTTTGTTGTAGGGGTAGAACCATCATTTAAATCAATTGTTACTGTAAAGTATTCTTTTGTTGGTGGAGTTACCTGCTTTTCTTCCCACTGTGCTACAATGGTGATATTTGCTGTAATTGCAGTATCTA
>JAMPGQ010000018.1 GCA_023663825.1 Anaeroplasma bactoclasticum | reverse complement strand
GAATTTTACTTGAATTAAAAAATGGGGGAACTCAAAAATAATTAATTAACTATTGAAAAAAAAATAAAAAGATGTAAAATAATGATTGTATATGCTCTTAAAATAATTGGGAAGGAGATAATTATGAAATATATAGTGAAAAAAACAAGCATTATTTTTATATTGGTTTTGGCAATTATTTTATCAATAAACTTAAATGTAAATGCCACCAACATCGCAACAATGATGGGATTTGATATTCCTTCTGAAATGGAAGTAATACATGAAAGTGACCAGAAAAATTATACAGTACAATATAATAAAAATTATTGGACTGCGCATAATAAGGGATTACATGACTGTGCAGATTTTAGTACTTGGCAAGGAGCATATCAGTATTATGATGATGAACATGATACCTTATATATCTTTTTAGCATCATTTTGCAATACTTATCCATACGATAAAGAAATTAGTGTTGCACGAAATGCTCGTGTTAGAAACAAGGCAATTTATCAAGAAATATTTATAGAACAACCAACACTCAATGGTTCTCAAGTTCCTATTATTGGTGTAGGCTATTCTCCAAAAAATGAAAATGGCTCTTGGAGTGAAACAATTGGTTTTACCTATGATTCGGAAAATGGATATTGGACACCAAACTATTCTATAACAGAAGATCATAAGGATGTTGAATGGGTTGTAAAATGTGATAATTCAAAAAAAATATCTGTTTCATATAATTATACAAGATATACAAGTTGTAATGATGGTGTTTATGTAGGATCAAATACACATATGGCTAGTTTTTATTTTTGTATTAAAAACGCACAATCCTATGATGGTAAGAACTTGACATTTTATTGGGATTATAGAGCGGAATATTATATAGATGATGCTGGTTGGGAAAACTATAGTACAAGTACATCAAATGAAGTAAACAAAAAATTAAAATTGAAACAAAATTATAGTTATAATATAAAACTTTAATAAAATATTTAATATATATTTTAAGAGCATATACACTAAAAAAAAAGAGGTGTTTTGTTTGTTCGTTTTAAAAAATGTTACTCAAAAATATAAAAATAAGGTATTTTTAAATATAGAAAATTTAAGTTTTCCCTTTACTGGTTGTATTTTGATAAAAGGACCTAATGGGAGTGGTAAAACCACATTATTAAGAACCATTCTTGGCCTGTTGCCATATAATGGTCAAATCTTATTTCAAAATAGTGATATAAAGGTCTTAGGTAACGATTTATTTAAAAGAGTATGCTATGTTCCACAATTCAATGTTCTCTTTAATGAATTAACTCTAGAAGAAAATTTAAAATTAAACAATGAATTTTTAAGCCAAGATTTAAAAGAATTTCCAAAAACTAAAAAGATAAAAAAGTTATCTGGGGGTCAACAAAAAAGTGCAAATTTAGAGCGTGGATTATTTTTTGATTTTGATTGCTTTATTTTGGATGAACCCACAGTTTCCTTAGATAAAAATAGAAAACAAGAGTTATTTTCTTTTATAAATCAATTCAAAAAAGATAAACTTATTATATGTGTTTCTCATGATGAGCAAGTAGAAGAATATGCGGATCAAATCATTGAAATGAATACACAATTGTCTTTAAATAATGAAATTATGGAAATTGAGCAAAATTATAATAAAAGTAGCAAGACTAAGGTTCCGTTTAAAATTTTTATTAAAATATTGTTAGAAGATAAATTTATCTTTTTCTTTAAAATGTCAATAACATTTGCTTTACTATTATTAAGTGTTTTACTGATACAAATGTTTACCTTTTCAAAAGAACAAATGGAAGAAATATATACTAAAAATATAATGAAATATAGCTATATAGAAAGTAATGATTCTTTAGAAAGTGTATATGAATTATATAGCAATGAGAATTCTTTCTTTGATATGGTTGGTTTTAAATATATGAGGTCTATGAGATTTGAAAAGGATAAAGAAATTATTTTAAAACAGATAAAAAATGTTTATTTTTCAAAAGCTATAACAGATGTTATTGTTAGTGATTTTTTATTCAAGCAAGAAGAGGATATATCTCTTTATAGTTTAATCATAGATTTGGATAATGAAGAAAGACATATAGATAATTTGCGAAGAGAATCTACAAAGCAAAATCTCTTTAATGATATGCAATTAAAAGAGGAGTTATGTTCTTATATTGTTTTTCCTAGCTCTTATATTGATACTTTCGATGACTATTTTCTTAAAAAACTAAATTTTGTAATTTCATCTCAAGAAAGCCTTCCAACAGATTACCATTTTGCATATTCAAATTCTAACTATGCAAGCTTATTTCAAAGTGTACTTTTTCCTAAAATATTTTGCATAGCTGCTTTGATTATATTTGTAGGAATATATCTATATATAGAATTAGTTCAAATTTATCAAAGAAAAAATAAAGCATATTTAGATGAAAAACTAAGAATTTTTGGCGCTCCGTCTCCTTTTTTATCAAGTATCCTACTCTTAAGAGAAATAATTTTAACTACTATATCTTTGATATTTAGTAGCATTATCGGTATGATCATAATTTATTTTTGGATTTATCATTATACTTCTTTTGAACTAAGACAGCTGAATATATTAGCTACTCCAGTTCATTTTGAACTTCTTTTAGCATCCTTGGTTTTATCTTTGCTGTTATTAGGATTTGAATATAGTTTAAATAGGAGAAAAATATGAAGATAGAATTTTGTGATATTGAAAAATATTATCAGGAAAACTGTGTATTTAATCAATTAAATCTTGTCCTAGAAGATAATCTAGTTAAAATAGAAGGTGGTAATGGTAGTGGGAAGTCTACTCTATTAAAAATCCTTTCTGCATCAACGTCATTTAAAGGAAATATTTTAATTAATGATTTAAAACAAACAAAGAGCTCATTACAAAAAAATGTTATCTTAGCTCATCAAGATATTTTTCTTTTAGAAAATTTAACTGTTCTACAAAATATTAAAGCTCTCGGTCTTAAAAAGAATACTCCTTATATTGAAAAATTAATAAGTAATATTTTAACTGTTCCAGTAAAAGAATTATCTGGTGGTCAAAAAAAACTTGTAGAGCTTACTTTAGCTTTTACAATAGAGCCTAGTATTCTACTATTAGATGAGTTTTCTAATTTTTTAGATCAAGAGAATCTAGATCAAATAAAAGCTTGCATTATTGAATATTCCAAAAGTCATATGGTAATATATGTTGATCATAATGAGGATTTGGGTGGAACTGTTTTAAATCTAGATTCTTATGAATTATCGATTCATAAAGAAAACGCAGAAGTAGAATTTAAAAGAAGAACCTTTAAACCATCTTTATTTTTCTTTGTATCTCAGTTTAAGCTTTTATCAATTGCTTCCTTTTTCGTTTATTTTCTATTATTTACTTCAATCCTTTTTGCATTAACGATTAGGAATGCAAATTCATATGAAGTTGCATATGGATATTATGAAAAAAATCATTTGCATTACATAGAGTTAAAAAATGATGTAGAAGATAAATCCTTATCTATGTATTATGGAATAGAACTTTCTATTCAAGAGAAAATGGAATTGAATCCTTTTTATTATGTTACTTATTATAAACACTTTGATTTTTCTTTGAAAGAAGAAGCAAATCCTTTAGATGGCTATAAAAACTGTTATGTATTTGAAAATAATGCAGATTGTCTTAGTAAAACATTTACTTTTAAAAATGAAAAATATTATGTACAAGGAATCATAGATTATCCTATTGAACAAGACTTAGTAAATAAGTCATATCAAACTTTTTTAATAGAAGGAGATACCCTAGAAGAAACTTCCTTCAGAATGGCTTATTTAAATGATGAGAAATTGCAAGAATACTTTTCAGAAAAGAAAGTGTATATTGAGAATACAGGTCTTTTGTCTACAATTTACAATAATATAAATGAAAATTTATTTACTACTATAATTATAGTTCTAAGTGCATTGAGTATTGTTTTTATATGTTTTAATACTATAATTCAGGTTAGAAATGAAAAAGAAAAGTTGATTTTTTTGAAACAATATGGAAACTCTAATATTGAATTAGGAATTTCAAAAATTCTTGGAGATTTGGTAAAGTATTTGTTTTTAGGAATAGGTGGCTATTTCTTAGTGGCTTATTTAGTTACTCAATATGAGAAAAGAGTCATTTTCCCTTGGAGTTCTATTTTGCATCCTTCAATTTGGATGATTTTAACAACCATATTGTTATTTCTTTTTATTAGTAATCTACTTTACTTGATATATATTCAAAGAAAATTAAATAAATAATAAAGCAAATGTCTAAAAAATGTTTGTAGTAAGATGTTTTAAGATACAAAAATGTGTTTTTAAGCATCTTTTTTTCTTTTTATATAAAAAACAGATCTTTTTTGGTAATTATTTATATGAGGTGAAAAAAATGGTCTGTTATAACTGTAAGAAAAAGTTTTATGTGAAAAGGAATTTTCTAAGTCTTTTTGAGACAAAAAAATATTACATATGTAATTCTTGTAGAAATGCTTATCCTTTATCTTTTTCTTTTGAAGAGATACCTTTAGAAAACTTTAGTTTATTTGTTGTATCTCTTTTTAAGAAAATCTACAAACTAAACTTAGATGCTTATCAAATAGAGATATCTAAGAGTGTAGCCTATTTTCTACAAAGATATGAGGAGTATTTTTTTGTGTATTTAGATTCTTTTAAAGTAAGTGATTTTAACATAGAGCTTTTAAGCTTTCTTTCAGACACGCAAAAAAAATCGATATTATTGGTTTGTTGTGAACTGAAAAAATAGTCGTTTTTTTTGGTACATTTTTTATTGAAAATTATACTTCAAAAGAGGTATGATTATAGTAAACTTAAGGGAGGTAAGGAATTATGCTAGTAGGCAAGGTGAAGTGGTTTAATAATGAAAAGGGCTATGGCTTTATTATTAAGGAAAACTACGATGACATTTTTGTTCATTATAGTAGTATCTTAGATGATGGCTTTAAAACTTTGAATGAAGGCCAGTTGGTTGAGTTTGACCTAGTTGTTGGTGAAAAAGGGTTACAAGCTCAAAATGTGTATAAGTTATAATCTATTGAAAACGCTTTTAACTTATGCTATAATAATGGTAGAAAAGGAGTGATATTTTATGAAGGTAGAAATTGTTGGAAAGAATGGGTTTACACCATCAGATGCAAATAAGGAGTATGCTTTAAAAAAACTTACGAAGCTAGAGGGGCTTTTACCAGATTATGAGAATCTAGCAGCCCGTGTAGTATGTAAGGTGTATAAGGCATTCCATAAGGTTGAGATAACAATTCCAGCCAAAAATATCATACTTCGTGCAGAAGTAGAAGAGGTGGATATCTATGCCGCTATTGATGGAGCTATCGATAAGCTCGTAAGACAGGTAAGACACTACAACGATCGTATGAAGGATAAAATGGGTAAAAAAGGAATTCGTACTGTAGATGCTAAGCCTGAAGAAGAAAGAATTGTTCGTGATAAGAATGTTGACCTAGAGCCTATGACTCGTGAGGAAGCAATTGATCAAATGGAGTTATTAGGACATGATTTCTTTATTTATTTGGATAAAGAAACTCGTAAGACTAATGTTATTTATTTACGTAATGATGGCAATTATGCTGTAATTGAAACAACAGCTAAATAGAAGTTTCTAGTTCTTTAAGAATTGCAAAGCGAATAAAGGGGCTCATAGTTTTTGAGCCTCTTTCCTTTTATTGAGGAAATATTCGTAATAAAATGAAAAGGTTTGGTTGTTAAAACTTGAAAAAAGTTTTTATTTATTGTATTATAGAATGTGTTATTTTGTTAGGAAGGAAGAGTAGGATACTCTTGTGTGATGAATAATGGGATTAAAGAAATTATTTGATTCAGGTTATAAGGAAATGAAACGTTGTGCAAAAATCGCTTTAAAGATTGAAGCGTTGGAGCCAAGCATTTCAAAATTAACCGATGAAGAATTAAAAAATAAAACAGTTGAGTTTAAAGAGCAGCTTAAAAATGGTAAGACCTTAGATGACATTTTAGTTGAGGCTTATGCCGTAGCTAGAGAAGCAGCTTACCGTGTAACAGGCATGAAGCCGTTCCATGTTCAGTTGATAGGTGCCACAGCCATCCATGGTGGTAATATTGCAGAAATGAAAACAGGTGAAGGTAAAACCTTAACAGCTGTTATGCCGGCATATCTAAATGCTTTAAGTGGAGAAGGCGTTCATATTGTTACAGTTAATGAATATTTGGCTAGACGTGAGACTGAAGGAGAAATTGGTAATATATATCGTTTCTTAGGCTTAAGCGTTGGACTTAATATTCGTGAGTTATCTACAGAAGAAAAAAGAGCTGCATATTCTTGTGACATCTTATATTCTACAAATAGTGAATTAGGCTTTGACTATTTAAGAGATAATATGGTGCGTAATGAAAATCAAATCACTCAGGTAAAGGGTTTAAATTATGCTATTATCGATGAGGTTGACTCTATTTTAGTTGATGAAGCAAGAACACCTTTAATTATTTCAGGTGCTCCAAAAAATAATTCTTCATTATATTTACGTGCAGATACCTTTGCAAAGCGTTTAGCAGAAGAGGATTATGAAATTGATATTGAGTCTCGTCATGTACAACTAACTCCATCTGGTATGGCAAAGGCAGAACAGGTATTTAATGTAAGTAACATCTATGACCTACAATATGTTGAACTTGTCCATGCTATCAACAATGCGATGAAGGCAAACTATATCTTTGCAAATGGTAAGGAATATGTTGTTCAAGATGGGGAGGTTTTAATTGTCGACTCCTTTACAGGACGTATCCTAAAGGGTAGACAATATTCTGAGGGCTTGCATCAAGCAATTGAAGCTAAGGAAAATGTCGAGATTAAAAAGGAAACTCAAACAGTTGCCACGATTACTTATCAAAATTTCTTCAGAATGTATAAGAAGCTATCTGGTATGACAGGTACTGCTAAAACAGAGGAAGAGGAATTTAGAAATATCTATAATATGTATGTTGTAGAGGTTCCAACAAATGTTCCTGTAATTAGAAAGGATATGCCAGATTTAATCTTTGTTACTCAAAAGGCTAAATTCAATGCTTTAGTTGCAGAGGTGAAAAGATTATATGAAATTGGTCAGCCAGTTCTTGTTGGTACTGCCAATGTAGAAACATCAGAGTTAGTTTCTGGAATGCTAAGAAGAATGGGTGTTCCTCATGAAATTTTGAATGCTAAGAATCATGAGCGTGAGGCTGAAATTGTTGCCAAGGCAGGTCAACTAAAAAGTGTAACGATTTCTACGAATATGGCTGGTCGTGGTACCGATATTAAGCTTGGTGAAGGTGTTAAAGAGCTTGGTGGTTTAGTAGTTCTTGGTACAGAGCGCCATGAATCTCGTCGTATTGATAACCAGCTAAGAGGTCGTTCTGGACGTCAAGGAGATCCAGGATTTTCTCAATTCTATATTTCTACTGAGGATGATTTGATTCAACGTTTTGGTGGAGATACATTTAAAAATAGGCTTGCCATGATTATCAACTTGATGAATAAGGACACAGGAAATCCAGATGCACCTATTACTTTTAAAATGGTATCTAGAGCAGTTACCTCAGCCCAAACTAGAGTTGAGGGAAATAACTTTGACTCTCGTAAGAATGTCTTAAAATATGATGATGTTATTCGTCGTCAAAGAGAAATTTTCTATGAACAAAGAATGCAGGTTGTAAAGGTTCAAAATCTAGAAGAACTTGTCAAAAATATGATTAGAAGAGCTGTTGAGAATGTAAGCTATTCTCATATGCGTCAAATTAGCTCTAAAAAGTTTGAAATTGATGATGATGCGATTGCTCAAAGCTTTAATGGATCTATCCTTCCCCCAAATTCTATTGATGTAAATGTATTAAAGACATTAGATGATGAACAAATCATTGATTATATTTGCCAAAGAGCTTATAGCTATATGGAAGCAAATAAAAATGTAGCTAAGGAAGCTAAAGAAAAATATAATTTGAATTTGCCAGATAATTTATTTGAGATTTATTTAAAGGATGTTTCCTTACGTGTATTAGATCAATATTGGATGAAGCATATTGATGATATGCAAGGCTTACGTCAAGGAGTAGTATTACAATCCTACGCTCAAACAAATCCTCTTGAAATCTATCAACAAGAAGGTTATGCTCGTTTCCAAAAATTAAATGAAAATATCAATTTAGAAATTTTAAAATATATTACCCATACTAAGATTCAAATTCAGTTGCCTAAGGAGGAAGAAGATCCAATGAAGGGTCTTACAACCAACGAGGTAAAGGATGAATCAGTAAAGAAAAAGCCTGACCAAAAGAAGGTACATGTTGGTCCAAATGATCCATGTCCTTGTGGTAGTGGTAAGAAATATAAATTCTGTCATGGCTTAAGATAACTAATAAAACTGTTTGGATAGTTACCCTACTTTTCCAAACAGTTTTTATTTTCAAAAAAACAAAAAACTAAAAAATAGATACTTTTGTAAAAAAATGAAAAACTTTGCCAATTTTTTTAAATCAAATTCTTGTATTTGAGTATAAGTCATGCTATAATTTATCTTGAAGTAAAGAAGGAGGTGAAGAATATGAAGAAAATTAGAACTTTACTAGTGATTTTTATAGTAGGGTTATTTTTATTTTTAGGCATAAATAGTAATGCTACAATGACATCAGAAGAAACAGTAAGTCCATTAACTACTAATCCTACGAGGTTTTCAACTATAACATTAGTGACTGATAAGACTGCCATATCAGATGGCACAAGTTTTTATTCTGAACCATTTAAATGTAGTCAGGATTATGCTTATGCTCAAGTCTATATAAGTACAATTAAGGGTAATTCACTTTGGTTTACTTTACAAAAGTATGATGGAACTAAATGGCTTCCTGAAGATGTAGTAAATTCTGCTAATACTATTTTTGCAAATGATGATTTAAAGACAGATATCTACTTGATGTTTTGTGGTAAAGATAAAACTAATTATGTAACACCAGATGGTGTGACCACTAAAAAAGTTTTGTCTGTATCAACAAGTGATAATTCAAATGCCATACTTGCAAATCAACTTTATAGGATAGTAGTCCATAATAAAAAGCAATGGAATGGCAAGACTGCATATGTGAACGCAACATTGAAAGTTAAAAACTTATAAATTATTTGTTGCGATTCGAGATATTTATTTATTTATTATTCGCAAAAAGTATAAATGTAAATGATTTTCAAACCACATGTATTTCAAATTCGTGTGGTTTGTTAATTTACTGATACGAGGTGATCAATTATGCTTGAGATTTTAGATTTATATAAAAAATATAAGACTAAGGAATCACAATTTGAATTAAATATAGACTTAAAAATTCCTTCTCAAAGTTTTGTTGTTATAACTGGAGAAAGTGGTGCAGGAAAATCAACCTTTGCAAAAATTTTAGCTGGGCTAATTTCAATGAATCATGGAATTATAAAGCTAAACGGTGAAGATATTACATCTAATTTAAAAAGTTATGTAGAATATTTAGAAGCTAATGAACCTCTAATTGATAACTTTACGGTATATCAGACTTTATATGCTAAGTGTTTTCATTTATATGATGAAAATGAAGTGAAAGAAAAAATTGAAAGCATTTGTTCTTCTTTGAAATTGACAAATTTGAAAGATCAAAAGATTATCGATTTGAGTGGAGGCGAATCTCAAAGAGTTGCAGTTGGCTGTATGCTGTTATCATCTAAACCAATTCTTGTTTTAGATGAAGCAACGCATAGTTTAGATGAAAATAATGCTGCAATTATTATTAATATTTTAAAAGAAATCAAAAATAAAATGGTGATTTATATTACTCATAAGGTTGATGAAGTAGAGGGAATAGGAGATATTTATTGCCATTTTGATAAAGGGAGAATAACAGAAACAAAAAAGATGAATCAAATTTATGATCAATTTGTTGAAGTGCCATCTTATAATAAAACAAAAGTTTTTTCTATTGTGAAAAATAGTTTTTTCACAGGAATTAGAGGACATCTGCAAACTTCTATTTCGTATTTGATTTTATTTTTTTTGTGCTCTTGTTTTTTTGCTATTGGTACCTTCTGTACGAGTATTAATAATGAAGAGGTGTTATGTAGTCCTAAAACGGAATATGCTGGAAGTGAAGACTCTAGGCATGATTCATATGGCGTATGTAAGGATGCTACAAGATATTATGTGGAAGTTCATTCTTCCTATAATCGTAAAATTTATCAAGATGAGATAGAGGAATTAAAGATACGCTTTAAACCAGTTGGTGCTATAGAAAATCATTATAGCCCATCATATCAAATGTTGACAGATGAAAATGGTTTGTATAATTTACATCTTGGTGCATTTCAAAAAAAAGACGTATTGGTCGGAAGATTGTATAGAAATAAAAAAGAAGCTGTATTAGCAATAAATGAGACAAAGTTTTATACAGAACAAAATTATTTTAAATCTTTTATTGGAAAACGATATGGGGAGTATACAATAGTAGGTATTGTTCAAACCCCACATGATAATAGCATAAGAAATGTATTTTATGCTTCTAAAGAAGACTTTGAAAGCTTTAAAGCTTCTATAGATAATTCACAAATAGATTCATTTTTGTTCTATGCTTATGACGTAAATGTCAAAAAAGAAGTTTTCTCTTTTGAAAGAGATGATTTTTTAAATTGTGTTATTGATAATTCTTTATCCAATGACACAATTGCAACCTCTAAAATTACAGATTCTAACAGTTTTCAAATTGTTTATAATTATCCTCAATTCTATAGCTGTGCGGAAAATTTAAATTGTATCCCTTCAGAACACATATTATCGATGAATCAATCCACCTATGATAAATTTGCTGATGAAACAATGATTCCTTGTACATATTTTTATTTCAATACTTTTGAAGAATGCGAAAATTTTATTAAGCATTTAAAAAGTGAAAACATTTCCTTTACATTCACATATTATCAATATAATCAAACTATCCAATTGTTAAGTTATATAGGTGCGTTTATATTGATTATAGTGGTTTATGTAATAGTTGGAATAATCAATAGAAGATTGAATAGGAATAGAGATTTGTTTTATAGTAAATGCAATTACAACAAGAAAAAACTTTGGTTTGCAAAAATTATGAGTAGTACGATTTTGGCATTAATTAGCCTAGGCATTTATGCCGTTATCTATGCTTTACTTTCTCAAGTTAAATATACTTCAGTAATTATGTATTATGGATTAAGGTGGATGACAGTTGCGAATTGGTTTATTTTATTAGGACTTGCTCTTATCTTACACATTGGTATTGAAATGATTTTGCAATCTATTCCTAGAAAAAGATTAAGGTGATGTAAATGTTGGAATTAAAACATATCTATAAAAAATTTAAAAATAAAAAAGTACTTGAGGATATTAATTTAATTTTTGAATCCAAGGGCTTTATTGCTATAACTGGAGAAAGTGGTAGTGGCAAAACAACATTAATTAATATTATTGCTGGAATAGAAAGTGCTGATTCTGGAGAATATATTTTTGATGGAAAAAATATGATTTTCGAAAAAGAGTCAGAAAGAATAAAATCTATATTAAAATATGTTTCCTATATGCCTCAAAGTCAGATTCTTTTATATAACAAAACAGTTTATGAGAATTTAAAGGAAATATTAAATCTATATAATCTTACAGATGAAAGTCAAATTGATTTTATTTTAAATCAGGTCCATTTGAATGAAACATATAAAAATCGTATTGTTTCAACACTTTCCACGGGAGAGGCCCAAAGAGTTTGTATTGCAATGAGTTTGTTAAAAAGAGCAAATCTTTTAATATTAGATGAAGCAACAGAAAATTTAGATATAGTAAATCGAGAGCTCATACTAAATATATTAAAGGAAATATCAAAAACAAGACTTGTTATTTTAGTGACTCATGATACGAGCTTAGCTGAAAAATATGTAGATCGATTGATTACAATTTCAAATCGAAAAATTTATTCTGATGTGGTGCTTGATAACTCCCGAATTCCTTTTATAAAAGAGAGTAATGAAGAAGAACAAATAAAAGGGAGAAGAAAAAAAAGATTAAATTTACCATTGAAAAATATTTTATTTTATCTATTAATTCCACTAATATTTATCTTTTTGATTGCTCAAATATCGATTTGGATTAAGCCAAATATATCTTCTGAATCCAATTGCCCTTTAAGCCATTTTAAAAAAGACCCTATAAAAAAGGATGGCGCTATTTATGCTGAAGATACTTTTTTTACACAGGAAGAGTTAAAAAAAATTTATGAAGAAGAAAACACATATTTCCTATTTAACGATGTATGCTTGTTTGGACAATTTCTAAAAGGCTTTATTGATTATGATTTTAATTACAAAATTTCCAAGACCATAGCATCATTTGATGAATTTATAGTTTCAGATACCTTCTTAGAGTTAAATCCGACATTTATGGAAAAATATTCTGTAATTGAAACAATAAAGACAGAAAAACCCGTTCTTATTATAAATTATGAGCTGACATGGAAACATTTTTTTCCAAATGAGTCTATGAGCTTTGAATTGGTCTGCAAGGCTTTTCAAGAAGACTTGTTTTCAAAGACTACAATAATCACTAAAGATGAGAAAAAAACCTTATCCTTGGATTTGCCAATTGTAAATGAATATGAAGAGGCTATATCAAATTATTATAAGAGCGTTACTTTAGAGTTAAGCTTCGGAACAACTATTTGTGCACTTATGATTTTATTAAGTCTTTCTCTCTTTATAGTATTGGCAATCAAACAAGCCCCTTATTACTATAAAATCGTTGCATTTTATAGAGTGTGTGGGAAAACAAATTTAGAAATTCGAGGAAAATTGAAAATGGATTTTTATATTTTTCCTTTAATATTTATAATTTTATGTAGTGGCATCGTTTCTATTTCAGTTTTTTTAATATTTAAAAAAATAGGCTATAATCATGAACTATTTCGATTTGATGCTACTACATATTGGGTTTCCTTTACTTGTAGTTTAGTTCTTTTAATTGTGTTAAACGAATTAATGAATTTTTTGATTTTTAAATCTAAACTAAAAAAATTAATAAAAACAAGATAAGATAAAATGCTTACTTACATATCCTAGTTTATGTTAGTAGGCATTTTTATTTTAAATCTTAGTGCTTCAGTATGTGAAGAAAAGTCACATTCTGTATAAAACCGAATTTTTTTATAGGAATATGTAAATTATTGTAGTAGCTTTAGTGAACTTTTCAATTAACGGAATGAAAAAAAAGGGGAAAAAGCTAATATTTTAAATGTATTTTAAATGGAATTCTTGACACATATTGAAAACTGTGATATATATATTACAAGATGAGTAAAGAAGCATACGAGGAGGGAAATATATGAAAAAGATTAAAACTTTACTATTATTTTTTGTAGTAGGGTTATTTTTATTTTTAGGAATAAATAGTAACGCTGCTACTGATTTTGAATCACAAGCAAGTCCTTTAATGTTGGATACTACAAGTGAAACTACTATAGTTTTGGGAGGAGAAGAAGGAGTTAGTGTTGCTGATAAAGATAATTATCAGTCAGAACCATTTGAATATAAGGAAAACTTTGAATATGTTCAAGTTAATATAAGTTCTATCAGTGGTAACTCTGTATATTTTGTTTTGCAAGAGTATGTAAATGAAAAATGGATTCCTGAACTAAGAAAGCCAGGCTCTTCAATTTTTGTAAATGATAATTTAAAATCAGATATCTATTTAATGTTCTGTGGCAAAGACGATACTAACTATACAAATCCAGATGGAATACCTACGAGCAAGGTATTTTCTGTATCAACCAATTCTGAAAGCAGATATGCTATTCAAGCCAATCATAAATATAGAATAATGATTTACAATCCTTATCAATGGAATGGTAAAACAGCTTATATTAAAGCGAAAGTAGAAATGAAGAATTTATAATACTAAGGTTTCTAATGAATTAAGCCACATTTTTGATTTTGAAAATGTGGCTTAATTATGTGAAAATTTATAAACCTTACCTAAAAACAATGTGTGGTTTATTATTGCTTTAACTCAAACTAGATTTATGAATAATTAACACATAGGAGAAGAAAATTATGCTTTTTATTAATTTATATAAAAAATATGAAACTAAAGAAGAGCACTTTGAACTTAATATGGATTTGGAAATCCCTAATCCGAGTTTTGTTGTAATAACAGGAGAAAGTGGCTCAGGAAAATCCACCTTTGCTAAAATCTTAGCTGGAATTATTCTAATGGATTCAGGAAGTATAAAAATAGATAATAAGGATATTTCCTCTAATGTGAAAAAATATGTAGAATACTTAGAGGCAAATGAACCTTTAATTAATAACTTTACAATATATCAAACTTTATATGCAAAATGTTATCATTTGTATAATGAGACTGAGGTGGAAGAAAAAATAGAAAATATATGCTCATCTCTAAAACTAACGAATTTAAAGAATCAAAAGATAATTGATTTGAGTGGTGGAGAAGCACAAAGAGTTGCTGTGGGATGTATGATGCTATCTACTAAGCCTATATTGATTCTTGATGAAGCGACACACAGTTTAGATGAAAAAAATTCTAATATTATTGTTAATATGCTAAAAGAAGTTAAAAATAAAATAGTAATATATATTACTCATAAATCTGAAGAGGTTGAAGGAGTGCAAGATATATCTTTCCGTTTTGAAAACGGAAAGATTGTAGATAGAAAAGTGGTAAGAAATAATGAAGATATTATAATGAATTCTCCATTCAAAACTAAAACGAGAGTATTTCCTCTAGTTAAGTTTAACTTCCTTACTGGAATTAAGGGACATATTCAGACCGCAGTATCTTATTTACTTTTATTCTTTTTATGCTCTTGTTTTTTGGCGATTGGAACCTTTGTTACAAGCATTAATAATGAATCTTTATCTGGTATTTATAGTGGAGTATACTATGAGGGCAGTGATGATAATCATTGTGGTGTTTGTGGAGAAGGTACAAAATATAATGTAGAAGTGCACTCTTCCTTTAGTCATCCAATCTATTCTAAGGATATAGTAGAATTAAAAGAGAAATTTGGTGCTGTAGATGCTATAGAGAATATTTTTCTGCGATATTATGAAATGATAGAAGATGTAAATGAGAATGAAGAATATAAATTACAAATTGCTCCTCTGAGTGAAAAAGATATTCTTGCGGGAAGGATATATAAAAAAGAGAAGGAGGTTGTAATATCTATAGGCGAAACACAATATAATACCAATCAAGAATATTTTAAATCTTTTATTGGAAAAAAATATGGTGAGTATAGTATTGTAGGTATTATCCAATCTCCTCATGATTCTATGGATTCATTTTATTTAGATTACTATGCTTCAAAAGCAGATCTTGAAGCATATCTTTCTTCTAAACCTGTTATAAGTAGTCAATTCTATTTTTATATAGATGATGGTCTTGAAAATATCCTTACGTTAAATGAAAAAGGAGACTTTAATTGTGTCATTGATAATACTTTACCTGATGATACAATTGCTACCTCTAAAATATCATCCGCAAAGCGTTTGACAGTTACTTATATAAATTCTTTTCAAAGATACTCTAATATTTTAGAGTGTGAGCCTTCTAAACATCTATTAGCTATGAATGAAGCTACATTTAAAAAATATACAGATGAAAATGCTATTGCTTGTACAAGATTTTACTTTAACACGTTTAAGGAATGTCAAATCTTCATTAATCATTTAAAAAATGAAGGGATTTCTTATTCTATGTATTATCATAAGTCTAACACTCAAGTAAAAATCTTATGCTATCTTGCTGCAATCATTTTGATTATAGGGATATACTTTATTATTGGACTGATGAATAGAAAGATAAATAGAAATAGGGATTTCTTTTATAATAAATGTGACTATAATAAGAAGAAACTATGGCTTGCAAAAATTATAAGTAGCACAATCCTAGCACTAATTAGTATTTTGATTTACGCTTTTATTTATGCTAGCATCGCACAAGTTAAATATGTGTCTGTAATAACATATTATGCTTTACGTTGGATGACTCTAAAGAATTGGTTTATATTGGCAAGTATTGCTTTAATATTGCATATTTGTATAGAATCGCTTTTGCAATTTATCCCAAGAAAAAAATTGAGGTGATATTATGCTTGAATTGAAGCACATATCTAAAGCCTTTAAAACTAAAAAAGTACTTGTAGATATTAATCTATCCTTTGATAATCATGGTTTTGTCGCAATATCAGGAGAGAGTGGTTCAGGGAAATCCACATTGATTAATATCATGTCTGGTATTGAGGCATCAGATAGTGGTGAATTGATTTATAATGGTGAAAATTTATCTTTTGAAAAAGAAAATGATAGAATTAGGCATGTTTTAAAACAGGTTGCTTATATGCCTCAAAGACAAGTTCTTTTGAATGATAAGACAGTTTATGAAAATTTGAAAGAGATATTAAATATCTATAATATTAATGAAGAAGAACAGATAGAAATAGTTTTAAAGCAGGTTCATTTAAATGAAAAATATAAGAATCGTGTTGTATCAACCCTATCCACTGGGGAAGCTCAAAGAGTTTGCCTTGCTGTAAGCTTATTAAAGAAAAATGATATTTTAATTTTAGATGAAGCTACAGAGAATTTAGATCCTGTAAATCGTGAATTTATTATGAGTATTCTAAAAGAAATTTCTGAGAAAAAGTTAGTTATTTTAGTAACTCATGACACCTTTTTAGCGGAGAAATATGTAGATAGAATAATTACTATATCTAATCGCGAAATTTATGATGACAAGCTATTATTAAATGAATTTGTTCCGATTGAAGAGATATTAGAGGAAAAAGAGATTGTTAACAAAAAAAGAAAAAGAATTTCATTATCTTTTACTAACATCATAATTTATATGTTGATTCCATTGATTATGATTTTCTTTAATGCTAGTCTTTCTATTTTAATTTCTCCTAATCTTTATGATATTCAAAATTATCCTGCTGGTTATTTTAAAATAAATCAAGATGAAAAATTTGAATTTACAGAGAACGAGTTTAGAAAGATTTATGAAGAGGAGCATACATATTTTATTTTTAACTCAAATTTGATTGAGAAAATAATTGGTTTTATAGATTATGATTTCAATTATAAGACATCGAAAAAAATTACAAGCTATAATGAAGTCATTGTGTCTAACACCTTTTTGGAGCATAATGGTCATTTTGGTGAGGAATATAAAATACTAGAGATTATTACAAATGAAAAGCCTGTCATAATTTTAAATTATGATTTGGTATTAGATTATTATGTAAATGATTCTAAGAATGTAGAAGCATTATATGAGTTTTATCAAGAAGGTGGTTTTTCATCTGACACCATACTATCAACCAATCACAAGAAGACCTTGGCTTTAAATCTACCAATTAAAAATTGCCTTGAAGAAATAAAAACCTTTATGCGTGCAGAATATGCTATGGAATTGAATTTTGGAATAACAATTTGTTCAATTATGATTAGCTTATCTATTGCTTTATATATTGTTTTTGTTAACAAGCAGTCTTCTTATTATTATAACTTAGTTGCTTTTTATAAAGTATGTGGACAAACCAATCTTGAGATTAGAGATAAATTGAAGGGAAAACTTTATTTTGCCCCAATTGTACTTATTGTTTTGATAACTGGTTTAATTCATTTGTTCGCATGGGTCTTCTTTAGAAATTTTCACTATAATAGATATGTTTTTCGTTTTGATACTACAACGTATTTAGTTTCTTTTGGAATATCTTTATTCCTTTTGATTCTTCTAAATGAATTGAAGAATTACGTTATTTTTAAATCCAAATTAAAAAAATTAATAAAAACAAGATAAGGTAAAATGCTTACTTACATATCCTAGTTTATGTTAGTAGGCATTTTTATTTTAAATCTTAGTGCTTCAGTATGTGAAGAAAAGTCACATTCTGTATAAAACCGAATTTTTTATAGGAATATGTAAATTATTGTAGTGGCTTTAGTGAACTTTTCACAAAAACTTAAGTTTTATGATAAGGCTTTCATTGACAAATTATGGAAATCAATTTATAATAAAAACATAAACATTTCATTTGTTAAATATGAGAAAAGAAAGAGGTATTATAAAAATGAAAAAGTTTGATGTTTTAAGTAAAATTTCTGAAGTTGGAGTAGTAGCAGTAGTAAGAGCTGAATCTACTGAACAGGGATTAAAAATTTCTGAGGCTTGTATTAAGGGTGGAGTAAATGCAATTGAAGTTACTTACACAGTACCAGGAGCAGGAGACATTATTGCAAACCTTTCTAAGGCTTATGTAAAGGATCCTAATGTTTTAATTGGTGCAGGTACAGTTTTAGATAGCGAAACTGCAAGAGCAGCTATCTTAAATGGTGCTAAGTTCATTGTTTCACCTTGCTTCGATGAAGAGGTTGCAAAACTTTGCAATAGATATCAAGTACCTTATGTACCAGGAACTCAAACAGTTAGAGAAGTTAAAATGGCTTTAGATGCTGGTTGTGATGTAATTAAGTTATTCCCTGGTGATATTTTAGGACCTAGATTTGTTAAGGATGTTAAGGGACCACTTCCTTATGCTAACCTAATGCCATCTGGTGGTGTTGATGTTGACAATATCGCTGACTGGATTAAGGCTGGTGTAGTTGCTGTGTCTGCTGGTTCGTCTATGACTGCAGGTGCTAAGAAGGGCGACTTTGATGCTGTAACTGCTATGGCAGCTCGTTTTGTTGAAGAAGTTAAAAAAGCAAGAGCAGCTAAGTAATCCAAGGTTAAAGGATTTCATATATGGAAAAAATATTGACGTTTGGAGAAATCATGCTAAGGCTTTCTACGCCAGATTATTCCACGATTAATCAAACGCATTCCTTTATGGTAAATTATGGGGGAGGAGAAGCTAATGTTGCTGTAGCGCTGTCTCATATGGGACATAATACAGCATTCATCTCTAAGCTTCCACCAAATCAGCTTGGTGATGGGGCGATTACGCACCTACTTTCTCATGGAGTAAATACAAAATATGTTGTTCGTGGTTCATCAACGATTGGTATTTATTTCTTAGAGACAGGCTTTGGAGGACGTCCTTCTAAGGTTATCTATAACCGTAAGCACTCTGCAATTACCCGTATACAGGAAGAAGAGTTTGATTGGGAGGAAATCTTTAAGGATGCAACATGGTTTCATTTAAGTGGTATTACACTTGCTTTAGGAGAAAGAGTTAGAAAGGTAGCATTAAGAGCTTGTAAGGAAGCTAAGAAATATGGAGTTCATGTAAGTTTTGATTTTAACTATCGTTCTAAGCTTTGGACTGTTGAAGAAGCAAGACCAGTCTATAAAGAATTTATGAATTATGTAGATATTGTTTTTGCTAGTTTTTATGATGCTAATACAATTCTAGAAATTCCATTAGATGATGATTTTACAGGTACAACTTTATCTGAAAAAAGAAGAAATGTATTCCCTAAGATGATAAGAAAGTACAAGTTGAAATATATCTTTGGTACAGATCGTGTTGTTTATTCCGCAACAGAAAATTCTTTAGCTGGATACTATTTTAAATTAGAAGGGGATAAATTAAGCTGGGAATTAACCGAGCCAATCCGTTTTAATATTTTTGATCGTATTGGTGGTGGTGATGCTTTTGCATCAGGTGTAATACACGGTTTACTATTAAATTTTAAAGATCCTGCATATGCTGTACGTTATGGTTTAAATGCTTCTGTATTAAAGCATACAATTTATGGAGATGCTTTATTGTTATCCTGTGAGGATATTGAAACATTTATGGCGGCAAATGGCACTGCAGAGGTTGTAAGGTAGGTAATAATATGATAGTAGCAAAATTAAGAGATATCAAACGCTATAAGGGTATCAGCAAAAATATTGATACTGCTATAGATTTCGTTTTAAATAATGATTTGATGGCTCTTCCAAAGGGAAAAACTGAAATTGATGGTAAGAACGTTTATGTAAATCGTGATACCTATGTTGCAAGACCTTTAGAGGAATGCTATTTTGAAAATCATGAGCACTATTTGGATTTGCAAATCGTGCTTAAGGGTAAGGAATTATTCGGTTATACGGATATTACTAACCCAACGCTTCAGGTAACTACACCTTATAATACAGATAAGGATGTTACAAAATATAGTGCTTCAGATGCAGTTTATTTCACACTTAAGGAAAGCTTTGCGTTAGTGTTTAGAGAAGACATACACTTAGCAAAGGGCAAGGTTGATGAAGAGATTGTTGAAAAAGCAGTAATAAAAATTAAAGTAGATTAAGAAAAAGGAGAAAAAAGTTTTATGGCAAAAGTAGTAACAATGGGCGAAATTATGTTGAGATTATCTCCAGCTGGAAATACTCGTTTCGTTCAAGCAGATTCATTTGATGTAATTTATGGTGGAGGAGAAGCAAACGTTGCAGTATCTTGTGCAAACTATGGACATGATGCATATTTCGTTTCTAAGCTTCCTGAACATGAGATTGGACAAGCTGCAGTTAATGCATTAAGAAGATATGGTGTAAATACTAAGTTCATTGCTCGTGGTGGTGATCGTGTAGGTATTTATTATGCTGAAACAGGAGCTTCTATGCGTCCTTCTAAGGTTATTTATGACCGTGCTAATTCTGCAATCGCTGAGGCTAAGCCTGAGGATTTTGATTTTGATGCAATTATGGAAGGTGCAGATTGGTTCCACTGGTCTGGAATTACTCCAGCAATTTCTAATAAGGCAGCAGAATTGACTCGTCTTGCTTGTGAGGCTGCAAAGCGTCATGGTGTAACAGTTTCTGTTGACTTAAACTTCCGTAAGAAACTATGGACTTCTAAGAAGGCAATTTCTATTATGAAGCCTTTAATGCAATATGTTGATGTATGTATTGGTAATGAAGAGGATGCAGAATTATGCTTAGGCTTCAAGCCAGATGCAAACGTTGAAGCTGGTGAAACAGGCGCAGAAGGATATCATAAGATTTTTGAACAAATGGCAAAAGAATTTGGTTTCAAATATGTTATCTCTACACTTCGTGAATCTTTCTCAGCTACTCATAATGGTTGGAAAGCCTTAATTTATAACGGAAAAGAATTCTATGAATCTAAACGTTATGATATTAATCCTATCATCGACCGTATCGGTGGTGGAGATTCCTTCTCTGGTGGTATTATCCATGGTTTATTAACTAAGGCTACTCAAGGAGAAGCTTTAGAGTTTGCTGTTGCGGCATCAGCATTAAAGCATACTATTAATGGAGACTTCAACTTAGTATCTGCTTCTGAGGTTGAATCCTTAGCTGGCGGTAATGCTAACGGACGTGTACAACGTTAAAAAAATTATGTATAGAGGTGCTACCTAGTAGCACCCTTATCGTGTATTAGGAGGCAACAATGAAAATAGGTGTTCGTGTCCATGATTTTGGTAAAAGCAATCCTGAAACTCTAGCAAAACAGGCTAAAGCTATTGGCTTTGATGGAGTTCAGCTTGTCTTAAATAAAGCAGTTGAAGGAGAGACTGGACTTCCAGGAACCTTAAGTGAGGAAAAGGCTAGAGCTATCCATCAGGCCTTTGCAAATGAAGGTATAGAAATCTTTATGATGGGAGCGTACTTTAATCCTGTTCATTCAAATAAAGATCTAGTTAAAACTAATATAGCTAAATTTAAAGAGCATTTAAAATATCTAAATGATTTTGAAGGACATTTTGTTGGTTCTGAGACAGGTTCCTTTAATGATGATAAATGGACGTATAATCCCCTAAATCGTACAGAAGAGGCTTATCAAGAGGTTAAAAGAATATTTACTGATTTAGCTGGGTATGCTAAAGAAGTAGATGGAAATATTGCCTTAGAGGGCGCCTTTGGACATTGTATGTTTGAACCTAAGGCTTTAAAGCGTTTAGTTGATGAAATTGACAATGGTCATGTATTTTACACAGTAGATATTTATAATTATTTAGCAATATCTAATTATGAATTTTACAAGGAAATATTTGAAGAATGTCTAGAATTGTTTAAGGGAAAGATTGTTATCTTTCATTTGAAGGATTTTACCCTAGTAGATGGTGCTTTAAAGCAGTGTGCAATAGGAAAGGGCTTGATTGATTATTCCTATTTGCTAAATAGAATTAAAGAAACAAATCCAAATGCTTATCTTATCTTTGAAGGTTCAAAGCCTTTTGATATGCAAGAAAGCTTTGATTTTGTTAAAAATATTTTAAAAGGAGAATAGTATGAAATTACAAGTTAGATATGCAAATCATCCAGAGGATTCTAAGCATTATACAACTGCAGATTTAAGACGCCATTATTTAATGGAGAAGGTTTTTGAGACAGATGATATATTACTTGTTTACTCTCATCAAGATCGTATTATTTCTGGTGGCATAATGCCTGTAACAAAAGCTTTATCACTTGAAGCTTCAGATGAATTAAGGGCAGCTTACTTCCTAGAGCGTCGTGAGTTAGGTATCATCAATATTGGTGGAGCTGGCAAGGTAACACTTGATGGTAAGGTATACAACGTAAAATCTAAGGATGGTATGTATGTAGGTATGGGGACAAAAGAGGTAGTATTTGAATCAAATGATCCAAAAAAACCTGCTAAATTCTATATTTCTTCCTGTCCTGCTCACAAGACTTATCCAACCTATTATATTGATTTCGATAAGGCAAATCATCGTCCTTGTGGAGATGCAAAGACTTTAAATAAGCGTGTTATCAACCAGTACATCCATCCAGATGTATGTAAGAGCTGTCAGCTAGCTATGGGTATGACTGAACTTGCAGAAGGTTCGGGCTGGAATACAATGCCTTCTCATACACATGAGCGTCGTATGGAGGTTTATTTCTATTTCAATATTCCTGATAATAATGTTGTATTCCATATGATGGGACAACCAGAAGAAACTAGACATATTGTTATGCAAAATGAACAGTTAGTTATTTCTCCAAGCTGGAGTATTCACTCTGGTATTGGTACATCTAACTACACATTCATTTGGGCAATGTGTGGAGAAAACCAAGAATTTGATGATATGGATAATATCAAAACTACTGATTTAAGATAATTTAAGGAGGAAAATATTTTATGAAAATGAGTGATTTTAGATTAGATGGTAAGATTGCATTAGTTACAGGTGCATCTTATGGAATCGGCTTTGCTATTGCATCAGGACTTGCTGAAGCAGGAGCTACTATAGTATTTAATGACATTAACCAAGATTTAGTAAACAAAGGTCTTGCTGCTTATAAGGAAGCAGGAATTAAGGCTCATGGTTATGTATGTGATGTTACAAATGAAGACCAAGTAAGTGAGTTAATTGCAACAATTGAAAAAGAAGTTGGAGTAGTTGATATTTTAGTAAATAATGCTGGTATCATTAAGCGTATTCCTATGCTTGAAATGACTGCAGCTCAATTCCGTCAAGTAATTGATATTGACTTAAATGGACCGTTCATTATGGCTAAGGCAGTACTTCCTTCAATGATTAAGAAGGGTCATGGTAAGATTATTAATATTTGTTCTATGATGTCTGAATTAGGCCGTGAAACAGTATCTGCTTATGCAGCAGCTAAGGGTGGATTAAAGATGTTAACTAGAAACATCTGTTCTGAATATGGTGAGTACAATATCCAATGTAATGGTATTGGACCTGGCTATATTGCTACACCTCAAACTGCACCTCTACGTGAGGTTCAACCAGATGGTTCTCGTCATCCATTTGACCAATTCATTATTGCGAAGACACCAGCTGGTCGTTGGTTAGAAGCAGAAGAATTAGCAGGACCTGCTGTATTCCTAGCTTCCGATGCATCTAATGCAGTAAATGGCCACATCTTATATGTTGATGGGGGTATTTTAGCATACATTGGTAAACAACCAAAGTAAGATTTTAAGAGGCATAATTTTGAATTATGCCTTTTCTTACATACGAGGAGATAATATATGAAAAAAATTGTTTTAATTATTTTTATATTTTTTGCATTAATAGAGACCTCTAGTTGTACTCAAATAAGTGAAATTTCTAGATTAAATGAGGATTTTGACTTGAATCTTCCTAATTTAAATCTTTTGTATTACAATTCACCTCGAAGCAGTTTTCGTGGAGATGGCGTGTATTATTATGTATTTCAGGTAGAAGAAGGACAAAAAACAGAACTTTTTAATAATGATTGGAAAACAGATCGTGCATTAGAAAAATATATTAAAGATGATTATCGATTTGTTTTAAATGAATATAGGAATGAGCCAGTACCAGAGGAGTTTTTATTAGATTTTGAACTTCCATATTCATATTTTTATAAAACAAGTGGAGATGGACCTTTCAAATGTAAATTTGACGAAACGATTGAATATAGAGAAATTAGCTATTTTCTTTATTTTGAATCTAGCGAAACCTTACACGTTGTTCGTGTTAGAATTTAGATTATACGTAATAATTATGAAAAAAATAATTTTAGTCATAATAATCTTTATGACATTAAGTTCAACAATGTATGCATATGCAGTAATACCAAATTGATGAATCAATTTAAATTCGACATAGCTTGTTTTTTAAATATTTTTTATTGAATACGGCAGAAGAAGAATTTTTATTTTGGAAAGAACAAAAAGTAATAAAGAGTTATTTTATTGTAGAAAACCCTTTCAATTTTTTGTATAATAGAACTATAAGGAGAATTTTTAGTATGAATTATTTAGAAAAAGCAGATTTATGGAAGAAGAATCCTAATCTTGATCCAGCCTTAAAAAAAGAATTAGATGCAATGGATGACCATGCCTTACAAGAAGCCTTTACAACAGACTTGGAATTTGGCACAGGCGGATTAAGAGGAGTTTTAGGCGCTGGTACAAACCGAATGAATATCTATATCGTATCTAAGGCAACCTTAGGCTTTGGCCGTTATTTATCTCAATTTAAGAAAGCATTTAAAAGAGGAATAGCTATCTCCCATGATAACCGTCATCAATCAAAAGAGTTTGCAAGAATCTCTGCCGAAGTACTTACGACTCTAGGATTCCGCGTTTACTTATTTGAAGATTTAAGACCAACTCCAGAATTATCCTTTGCAGTACGTTATTTTGGCTGTGTTGGTGGTATTATGATTACTGCATCACACAATCCAAAGGAATATAATGGATATAAGATTTATGATGAAAGTGGTTGTCAACTAGTACCAAAGGATGCAGATCAGGTTATTGCTGAAATCAATAAGATTGATGATTATTTCTCAATTGACCATTCTAAAAACCATAAGTTGATTACATATATTGGTAAAAAGGTTGATGAGGCATATATTAAGGAAGTAAAGAAAATTATTTTACGTCCTAATTTAAATAAAGATTTTAAGCTTGTATACACACCTCTTCATGGTACAGGACAAGTGTTCGCTCCTGATGTATTAAAGAGTGTTGGATATCAAGTATTCCCTCTTGCTTGTCAAATGACAAATGACCCTGATTTTTCAGGTGTTAAAACATCTAACCCTGAAAATAAGGAAGCTTATGATGAGGCTATTGCTTATGCAAAAGAGATTGGTGCTAAGATTGTTTTAGCTACTGACCCAGATGCTGACCGTTTAGGTATTGCAGTTGAGCATGATGGAGAATATATATTATTTACGGGAAATCAAACTGCCGCATTAGTTTTGGATTATATTTTAAAGACTAGAAAAGAACTAAATACATTACCTAAGAATGGTTATGTATTCACTACCAATGTATCTTCAACTCTACCTGTTGCTATTGCGAAAAAGTATGGTATGAAGGTTGAAATCACTCTTACTGGATTTAAGTTTATCGGCGAAAAGGCAAGAGAAATGGAAGGTGGCAAGGGTACTTATGTATTCGGCTTTGAGGAATCTTATGGCTGCTTAGTTTCTGCTTGTGTTCGTGATAAGGACTCTATCCAAGCAATATTGATGCTTTGTGAAACCGCTGCTTACTACCGTGAAAAAGGTATGGATTTAGTAGATGCTTTAAATGCTGTTTATGAAGAATATGGCTACTATAAGGAAGGTATCACAAACATTGGCTTACAAGGTTTAGAGGGTGCTGCAAAGATCCAAAGAATTATGGATTATTTCAGAACCAATGACATTTCCTTAAAGAGTTTCGATATCTTAGCTAAGGATGATGTTAAGCTTAGTGTGAAAAAGGACTTTAAGGCAAACACAACAGAAGAAATTCACTTACCTAAGAGTAATGTCATCAAATATTATCTTAACGATAATATGTGGTTTGTATTAAGACCATCAGGAACTGAACCTAAATTAAAGGTTTACTATGGCGTGGTTGGTAATACTTTAGAGGAATCTAATACTAAGCTAAAACAGCTTACAGAAGAAGTATTAGCCATCGTTAATACAATCGAATAATAAATTATATTACTATTTATAAGATAGTCTAAAAATAATTTTGGACTATCTTTTTTTTCTACATTTTTTTGGTTTATGATGGTTTATACTAGCACCATGAAATATATTGAGCTACTAGTTATTACTAACATTGGTATCCATTTATGTTTTGTTAAGATAGCCTATTATTTGCTAAGAATTAAGCCAAATACGATAGCTATCTCTATTTCTTGTGTTCTAGATGGTATCTATATCCTATTATATATCTTCTTACCATATCAGATAGAAGATATGCGTTATCTTATGATGATGATAATTTCGATATGCCCATTTATAACAAAAAGACCAACTAAAGCATTATTTTTGTGTTTGATCTATTTAATGCTTAATTTTACACTAGGAGGGAGTGCAGGAATTCTTTATAAAATGATGAATCATTTTAGTGTAGTCTTAATTTGTTTAGGTGGTATTTTAGTATTATTTGCCTTCTATGCAATTTATAAAAAATTTCATTTTAGGCCAGATGTATTAGAATATGAGGTGATGATAGAGGATGATAATAGAACGATTTATTTAAGTGGTTTCTGTGATACAGGCAATTTCCTTACTACTGAGGATAATATTCCAATTGTTTTTTTAAAAAGGAATATTCAAATTGGACATTATTATAAGACAATAACGATTCAAAGCTTAAGCACAGATAAGAAGATTCCTTTATTTGAGGTAAAAAGCTTTAAAATAAAGATTAAAAATAAGTATGTAAAAAAGGATGTCTATTTAGCTTATGGAGACATAGCGTTTAATGTGATGTTTGGTTCAAACTTATTAGGGGGATAGAAATGTTATTATTGAAGCTTTTATCAAAGCTGTTTAAAAAGGATGAAGTTTGTTATTTATATAATCAGATGAGCTTGCCAGAGCCACTTAAGGAAGAGGCTGAAAAGAAGTACGTTGAGGCAATGCTTGAAGGAGATTTAGAAGCAAGAAACATTTTAATTGAGCGAAACATGAGACTGGTCGTATTCATTGCCAAACGCTTTGAATCTCCCAAGGTGCTTTTGGAGGATTTGATATCTATAGGCTCTATGGGTTTAATCAAAGGAGTAGAAACCTTCAAGCTAGATAAAAATATCAAGCTTGCAACGTATGCCTCACGATGTATCGAAAATGAAATCCTTATGTTTTTAAGAAAGGTCAGTAAACAAAAAAATGAGGTATCCTTAGATGAGGCATTAAATGTAGATGGAGATGGCAATGAACTATTACTTGCAGATGTGATTCCTACTAATCAGATGCTTGCTATTGATGAAGCTATTTCTAATGAAAAGGAAAGGATTATGTATGAGGCGGTAGAGAAGCTTTCTGCAAGGGAAAAAGAAATCATCACCTTACGCTTTGGGCTATATCATCATGAGGAGTTAACCCAAAAGGAAGTAGCTGATAAACTTGGCATCAGCCAAAGCTATATTTCAAGATTAGAAAAAAAGATTATTGATAAGTTGAAGTGTGAGATGGAAAAAAAACTAACAATTGTATCTAAATAATGAATAGTTTTCGTAGAAGTCTTCCATATTAAATATGAAAGGAAGATTATATGCATAAGGTTGAGATTACAGGTGTAGACACCTCTAAGCTTAAAACTCTATCCAATGAAGAACAACAAGAACTTTTATTAAAAATAAAAGATGGAGATATGCAAGCTAGAGAAAAGATGATTGCTGGTAACTTAAAGCTGGTTTTATCTGTGCTGAAGCGATTTAATGATCGAAAGGAAAGTATGGATGATTTATTTCAAGTGGGCTGTATTGGCCTTATGAAGGCTATAGATAATTTTGATTTATCGCATAATGTTCGATTTTCAACTTATGCGTGTCCTATGATTATCGGTGAGGTAAGAAGACATCTACGAGATAATGGTTCTATCCGTGTATCTAGAAGCTATAAGGATATTGCGTACAAGGCAATAGGCTATAAGGATAAATTTTTATTAGAACATCATAGAGAACCATCCATAAACGAAATTGCCCAATACTTAAATGTGGATAGTGTAGATGTAATTTTAGCATTAGAGGCAATTCAAGATACTATTAGTATGTCCACTCCAATCTATGACAATGGGGGAGATGTCATAGAGCTAGAGGATCAAATTGGTGGTACAGATTATATTACAGAAAACTGGATGAGAAATAATATGATCAAGGAAGCTTTTTCTAAGCTTTCTAAAAGAGAACAGGCAATTATTTATGACAGGTATTATTTAGATAAAACCCAAATGGAAATTGCTGAAGAGCTTTCCATCTCACAAGCTCAAGTTTCAAGACTTGAGAAAAATGCGTTAAAGATTATGTATGATTATATGCAATAAGGCTAATTCATAAGTTAGCCTTTATTTTTTTACCATTTTGTGGTATCATAAACAAAGAGGTGAAAATTATGCATAATATTTGGCATGATATTGACGATGATAGAATTAAAAAAGATAATTTCATTGCTTGTATAGAAATTCCTAAGGGAAGTAAGAAAAAATATGAACTTGATAAAGAAACAGGATTAATTATATTAGATCGTATTTTGTATACATCTACCCACTATCCTGCAAACTACGGCTTTATTCCAAGAACCTATTCACAGGATAAGGATCCACTTGATGTTTTAGTATTATGTAATGAAACATTTGATCCACTTGTATTAGTTAAATGCTTTCCAATTGGTGTAGTTAAAATGTTTGACCAACAGGAAAGTGATGAGAAAATTATTGCAGTATGTCAAACTGATCCAATGATGAATAATTATAGAGATATCAGTGAGCTTCCTCAGCATTATTTTGATGAGATGACTCATTTCTTTTCTGTGTATAAGACTTTAGAGGGTAAGGATACTGTAGTAACTGAAATCTGTGGAAGAGAAGAAGCTGAACGCATTATAGAAGAATCTATAATTGCATATAAGAATTTATATATTAAGTAGTAAAGGAGATTATATTATGGCATTAACTGCGGGAATTGTAGGATTACCTAATGTAGGGAAATCTACTTTATTTAATGCAATCACTAAGGCGGGCGCTTTAGCTGCAAACTATCCTTTTGCTACAATTGAACCTAACGTAGGAATGGTTGAGGTTCCTGATAGTAGATTAGATGTCTTAACCCGGATGTATAATCCTAAAAAATCTACTAGAGCTGTTTGTGAATTTACAGATATAGCAGGTTTAGTAAAAGGAGCTTCTAAGGGTGAAGGATTAGGAAATCAGTTCTTAGGAAATATTAGAAATTGTGATGCTATCTTAGAAGTAGTCCGTTGTTTTGAGGATGGAAATATCACCCATGTTGAAGGAACAATCGATCCAGTTAGAGATGCAGAAATCATTCAGTTAGAATTGATTTTATCTGATTTAGAATCCATTGATAAGAGAATTGTAAAAATAGAGAAGAAAGCTCAATCTAAGGTTGATGATGCACCTTTTGAATTTGAACTTTTAAAGAAGCTTAAAAAAACATTAGAAGCAGAACTCCCTATTCGTAGTTTAGAGTTTAGTGAAGCAGAGCTACCCTATTTAAAAAATTATGGATTACTCACTTCTAAGCCTTTCATGTTTGTTGCAAATATTGCAGAATCTTCTATTGCCAATCCAGAGGCAGATGCTTTATATCAAAAGCTAAAGTCTTATGCAGAAAAAACAAATTCTAAAATTATCGGAATATCTGCTCAAATTGAATCAGAGCTCGCTGTATTAGATGATGAAGATAAAGAAATGTTTTTAACTGATTTAGGTATAGAAGAACCAGGCTTAAATCGTTTGGTTACAGCAACCTATGATTTATTAGGTTATGCAACCTACTTTACAACAGGTCCTGATGAGTGTAGAGCTTGGACATTTAAAAAAGGAATGCTAGCACCTGAATGTGCGGGTATTATTCATACGGATTTTCAAAGAGGATTTATTCGTGCTGAAACTGTAGCCTATACGGATTTAGTTTCCTGTGGATCTATGTTAAAGGCAAAAGAAGCAGGTTTGGTACGCCAAGAAGGGAAGGATTACGTCGTTAAAGACGGTGATATAATGTTATTCAAATTTAATGTTTAGAGATACAAAGCACCTTATTTTTGCTTCATTCTAATAATTATCTGTTGTATGCAAAAAGCAAAATTGCAAACACGCTTGAAATTATTATAAGTATGTTTTTAAAAAAATATTTTTTTTAAAAATAGATGGTATAATGAAGTGAACTTTTAAAATTTATTTTAAAAAGACACTCCGACAATATTCGACAAAAAAAACAAATATTTCAAAACTTAAAATCGCTCTAGATTTGATTTCTAGAGCGGTTTTGTATTTCAATATAAGGAAAATGGTTGTAAAAACCCAATGTCTAAATACTTCAGTTTTTTACAGCCTCTTTCTACTAAAATTTGGATTGTAAAAATATAATATAAATTACTTAATTATAGTAATTTTTTGAATGTGATTTTGCTCATCAAGAATGATTTTCTTACGATTATATTTTTGGAAATTCTTTATGGCTTCATCAAAGCAATTTCCATCGTAAACGCTCATATTGATTTCATTTAACATATTCTTAGCCGAATATTCAAGCTTCAATCCTTTAACAATGTAATGATTAGAAGGAGTAATGATTAACCCATACTCATCAAGCATATACATATCCATCAACTTACCTAATGCATTTTCAATCGTAAATTCCTTTGAAAGTTTAGCTTGATAGATGATTTTTTGCCCCTCATAATCTACGATAAATAAAAGATTTTCTGCACGAATTGTTTTATGCTTTGGGGCACCTGAGATAAACAGGTAAATACTTACACCAATAAATATAGCTGCTCCTACAAATAATCCTATAATTGTAAGAAGTAGCTTAGAATTATAATTTAAAGAAGTAATAATTCCATAGATAAGAAGCATAAGGCCGAGAGTTCCAGAAATGATTGCTAAAATCCATCTGGGGAAAGAAGTTCCCTCCTTATTATTTAGATTTCTTTCAAACTCTTTTAATCTTCTAGATTTAAAAAGAGTTATACCATCTAGGACAATCATCATAGAGGCAACATATCCTATTAATACGCCGAAGATACTACCGATTACCTCAAGTATGGTAATGAGATCTAGTGAATAAGGTGTGACAAAGATTAAAATATAGCCAATGATTTCTCCTAAACAGAATAAGGAGATTACTATAGATTGCCACAAGCGCTTATTACGTAAGGGTAAAACTCTTATAATAAACATTATAATATAATTAGAAATAAATGTAGAAATAGCAAGAGATATGATATTCACAATTAATCAACTCCTATATGTAATATTATATTATAATACGATTCTATTGTAAAGTTTTTTTGGTAACGCTTGGCATAGTATAGTTGATACAGTATAATACAGAAAGAAAATGAGATGTAAATATAGTTGAACTTAAAAATAGTAGCAAATTTTATATCAACAATGGTGTAGTTACGCTAGGCTTAAGAAATATCAATTTAAAATTTAATAAAGGAGAGATTGTAGCAATTCCTAAAGATTCTGGAAGTGGAAAATCTACTTTATTAAATGTGATTCCTGCAGTAGATACTTATGAAGAGGGAGAAATATTATTTCAGAGAAATGAAACCTCTTACTATAATCAAAATGATATGGATATGTTTAGAAAAAATAATGTTTCCTTTATTATACTTAAAGGAAAATCTCATGAAGAAGCTAAAAAAGAAGCCAAGGAAATTATAGGAAAGGTAGGACTTTCGAAGAGAATTCATCATAGAGGAATAAAACTTTTTTGGATAACTTCCAATTATAATCCTGATGAGAAAAACTCCTGCCGAAATTATTGTCAAATATGATATTTAATGAAAAATGGGTAACTTTTGTTACCTATTTTTTCTTTATTATGGTATACTAAAAATAGGACAAATCTTTTACTTTTTAGACAAGAAAAATTGTAGGAATTGGTATAGAATATAAATGGTTGGAAAGCGAGGAGAAGGTCTATGGAATGGAGTACTTGTATTAAAACTGCGATATCCTATATGGAAGAGCATTTGTTAGAAGAAATTGGGCCCACTGATGTATCTAGCTACATTGGAATATCTTCTATGTATTTAGCTCGAGGCTTTCAAATTATAACAGGATATACACTAGGTGAATATATTAGAAATAGAAGGCTATTTGAGGCGGGTAAGGAAATTGCTTTGCAAAAATCTAAGATAATTGATATTGCCTTTAAATATGGATATGAGACACCTGAAAGCTTTACTAAAGCTTTTACTAGATTCCATAGTTGTACCCCAAACGAAGTGAAAAGGAACCCTTCTCTATTGAAAGACTTTCAACCACTACATATAGAACTTAGTATCAAAGGAGGAAATTATATGGATTTTATAGTAGAAAAAAGAAGTAACTTTAAATTGATTGGTTTTTCAAAGGAGATTTCATTTGAAAATTCTTACAAAGAAATTCCTTTATTTTGGGATGAGATATGGAGTAAATACCATACAAGATTATATCAAGGAGAAAAGCCTACAACTTTAGTGGAGCAAGCCATTTTAAAGCATCGCATTGGAGAATTTGGTTTATGCTGTGCTGAAGAAACTTCACCTGGTAAATTCAAATATTATATTGCAGGATATTATGAGGGTGGAGAGGTTCCTCAAGGCTTAGAGGTAGTAGAGCTTCCAGAATTAGAGTGGGCTAGATTTAAATGTATAGGACCAATGCCTAAGGCACTTCAGGATGTAAATACAAAAATATTTAAAGAATGGTTACCTGGCAATAAGGATTACGAAATCTTTGGTAAGTATGACATAGAGTGGTACAGTAGTGAGAAAGATTCACAAGCAGAAGATTACTATTCTGAAATTTGGATTCCTATTAAGAGAAAATAATATCAGTTGAGTTTAAATTATCTTTAGCACTTAAATTCTATCTTCTTCATATACTAGCATTAGGGAGGTATGTATAATGAATGAAGTCCGTGAAATTGTTACTAAGGCAGTAGTAGCTAAAGGTAAAAAGGCTATGCATATAACGCACAGTATTAATACAACTAAGCATCCCTATTCAGTATTAGGATGCTGGATTATTAATCATGAGTTTGAAGCAACTAGAAATAATGACCTTGTAGACATCAATGGCGAATTTGAGGTTAATATTTGGTATTCTACTGAAGAAAATTCAAGAACTGATGTATTAAGAGAAAAGGTTGCCTATAAAAAGGATATAAAGGTCAAAAGAATCGTAAACGAATATTTAAAAAATAGTGACGATGTATTAGCTAAAATATTGAAGCATCCAACTGTAACAAATGCTAAGATAATTGATAATGAGATTAAACTAGATATTGATTTAGAAATTCTAGCAGAGGTTATCGGGGAAACAAAGATGCAGGTTACTGTATTTACGCCAGTAGTTAACGACGATGATGACATCGATGATTTGGATATCGAAATTAATGAAGATTTTTTAAATGATAAGTAGTAGAATCCTAAAGGAGTTTGATAGACTCCTTTTTATTTTTGTAAAAAAATGTTTAAAAAGTAAAAAAATATGTGATATTACCTCTACCTCATTGTGTACGTCAAAAAATAACACCCATAAAGAAGAGAAAGGATAACTAGGAATTT